>JANMWP010000612.1:0-1732 GCA_031394065.1 Chitinophagaceae bacterium | reverse complement strand
CCCAGTTTTTGCATATCTACTTTAGCCGTGCCTTGCCCTACTTCTTCATCGGGTGTAAATAATATTTTTATATCGCCATGTTTAACTGCCGGGTTTTGTATAAAAAATAATGCGGCTTCCATGATGGCTGCTACACCACTTTTATCATCGGCACCCAATAAGGTTGTTCCGCTGGCAGTAATTACGCCATTGTTGATATGATTTTTTAAATACGGTGAATCGCTCATCCGCAAAACCTGCGTGGTCTCATCCGGCAATACAATATCATTGCCATCATAATAGCGGTGCAGGATGGGTTTTACGCCGGTGCCGCTGCAATCAGGTGCTGTATCTAGATGTGCACAAAAACAAATGGCCGGAATATTTTTTTTATCGCTGTTAGCAGCAATGGTTGCATATACATATCCATATTCATCGGTTGAGGCATCGGTAATTCCCATGCCCAATAATTCTTTGTACAGGAGTTTACTTAAATCCTTTTGCTTTTCAGTTGTAGGATGTGCTGTACTTGCAGGATCGCTTTGTGTATCTATACGTACATAGCGCATAAAACGATCGGCAATGTTGTCGGGGCTTATCTGTATCATGGCTTAAAATTAATGGATAATTTTTTAATGGATAATGGATAATAGAAAAGCAGCCTGCTTTCGCAAACTGCTCATTATCCATTAAAAAAATTATCCATTATTCACTAATCTCCACCAGCTCAATATCAAATATCAGTTCCTGTCCTGCTAAAAAATGATTAGCATCCAGGATGATTATATTATCTTTCACTTCTACCACAATTACCGGAACGGGTTGGCCGGCCTGGTTGCTTAAAGTTAACGGCATGCCTGGCTCCAATACCATATCAGCCGGTACATTTTCTTTTGGAAATTCAATGATAGCTTCTTCGCTTCTTGGGCCATAAGCATCTTCGGGTGCAATATTGACTCTTTTCTTTTCGCCCAGGTTCATACCGGGCATGGCGTCATCAAATCCTTTGATCATTTGGCCAGCACCCACTGTAAACTCCAGTGGCTCTCTACCAACCGAAGAATCAAACTGCTCACCATTCACTAATTTACCGGTATAATGTACCTTTACTACATCACCTTCTTTAACCTGTTTCATAAAATTTTGTTTTGCCCCAAACCCCTGAAGGGGCTTAAGAAAGATTATAAATAGGGCGCAAATTAATATATAAATGGCAGTTGTAATTAAAAAAAATTAAGCAACTTTACTTTATGAAAAAAATGAAATACGGTTTAATTGTTTTATTGTTTTATTGCTATTCAGGATTCTGTCAATCAACAGTTAAACAATTAAACAATGAAACCATTATTCCAGGAGCTGAACGCATGCAGGTTTACCTGCCCATGCTAAAAGGCAAGTCTGTAGCGGTTTTTGCCAACCAGACCAGTATGGTTAAAAACACCCATTTGGTTGATACCTTATTAAGCAGCGGTATTAAAGTGGTGAAAATTTTCGGACCCGAGCATGGTTTCAGGGGAGATGCAGATGCTGGTGAACATGTAGGTGATGCTAAAGATAAAAAGACCGGCATACCGGTTATAAGCCTCTATGGCAATCATAAAAAACCAACACCTGAGGATTTTAAAGATGTAGATGTTTTGATTTTTGATATACAGGATGTAGGTGTACGGTTTTATACTTTCATTTCATCCCTGCAATATTATTTAGAAGCAGCACTGGAAAACCACAAGCCCTTGTTGATACTTGACCGCCC
>JANMWP010000262.1:0-2322 GCA_031394065.1 Chitinophagaceae bacterium | reverse complement strand
GTTAAAACAGGGAACCAACCGGCAAATGCAGTAGTAAAGCCAATGGTATGGCTTCTGTCTGTTCTGTTGTAGGTATACGTAATACTATTTTTAAAACTGCTGAGTATATTATCACTGTAAAAAGTATAACCATATTCAGGATCATCAACCACCGGTCGCCAGCTGTGAAAATTAAAAAGGCGAAATGATTTCCGGTATTTTGTAACGGGAGTCTTTACATTTTCAGCTTGAATACTTTCCTTTTGTGTATGCAAAACCCCTGCACCACTCATTTGCAATAAAGAATCGGCAAAATATTTATTATTGCCCATTACTAAACTAAGTGCAGAAAATTCATGCCAATCATCTTGCTTTAAATTTATACCTGCTAATTGATAACCACCAGCTGTAAATGCCGATACCAGCAATGCCCCTTTGGCATTAATGCAGGGAGCATAAATCCCATTGTTGCTGTTGGTTAATTTGAAAATCTTTTTATTTTGTATGTTAACTGCAAAAATTTCATCGGTATAATCATGCATCGCATTAAAATAAACCGTATCACCTTTTACAGACGGATAGCCAATAACATTAAAAGAAAAAGGAGTCAGGTTGTCTAATACGCCTGTTGCAAGATCAATGGTTACCAAAACCATATTCCCTTCGGGATTTCTGGCTGCAGAAACAGCCGTACCGGAATTGATATATTTTGTTTGTGTAAAAAAATAATTACGCCTGTTGGGAGTTACAGCAATCAGTTTACCGGTCTGGACATCAATGCGAACAAGGTTATTAGTGCCATTGGGATTAACATTAACTGCAAGTATTTCTGTGCCGGCTTCATTAATATCCGGAGAAAAATATTTTGATTTGTGCGTAATTTGCTTTTGTTGACCGGTGTAAATGTCAAGTACTTTTATTACACTGTAATCCCGGTTTGCCCATCTTGGGTCTGACTGATAAGCCGCATAAACAACTTTGCCGTTTTTGTAGCTGTAATAATCATCAATGCAAATATCTCTGGCTCTTATTTTTGTTTCTTTACCTTTTGAAAGCATATAAAAAGCAGGTACATCTTTATACGATTTTTTGGTTACCAGGATACTGTCATTGCTGATATAATTTGGAAACCGATAGTCTACCACATTATTTTTTTCTGTTTTTGTCAACAAGATAAATGCAGTAGTAGCAATCTTTTCGGCAGGAAAAGCTTTTGCCTTGAAATATTTCATAGCATCGTCTCTGAATTGTCTGTATGGTTTTCCCGAATATCTTTCAATAGCCCTGTTAAAGGGATAAAATACGCCTTTGAAACGTACTGCATCATTCGTTACTTTATTCCAGAAATCTGCGCCATATTTTTCATATCCATAAGCAGTTAACTGGTATCCTAAATCATAATGATTTGGTATAAAATCTTTGTAAGAGCCGTTCCTCAATTTCATCCACGAATAATTTTTATTGCCCAGCCACAAAGATTTAAAACCATTGTAAAAGGAAGGCATCCTGCCACGCCCCTGCTTACTTACCAGGGTTTCCTGCCAAACTGCATCGCCTTCAAAAAAATAATCAGGTACGGTCATTCCATTGGCAAGCAGTTGCCCTTCTTCTCCCAAAAAAAATGAAAATACTTTTGTAAATCCCTTATTAAAATTGCTGAATTGCTGCATATGCCTGTTTTCATGAATGATAAGGTTATCATCCCAACGAAGGCTGCCGTTTGAGAAATTATCCTGCCCGGGGGTCATATATAATTCACTCATTAAAGGTGCCAATCTTACATAAGCATTTGATATGGTTGTTTGATTTTGTAAAATAATATTCCACTTCTTTTGACTGCCACCGATTGTTTTGGCTGTGGTATCGCCTAACAGTTTCATGATATTGGCAATGCGGTTTGCCTGGCTATCTAATCCTGCCGGAAAAATTACTCTGGCTTTGTTGGTATTGATTTGATACCATTTTAAAGATGCCGGATTACCGCCAAAATTTTGTGCCACACCAAAAAGAAGCTGTAGCGTAAATAAAATAGTAAGAAAGGCTGTTCTTGGATTTATCATTACTTAAAGTTAATAAAAGAAACTATTGGCTGTAACATTGAAAACAATTTGCAAAAACATTAATAATTAAATGTTAGCCTAAAAAAATCAAATACCAGAATAAGTTTAGTATTTTCGGCATAAATTAACTCTTATGAAGCTTTTTGTTGCAGGGCTACCCTATGATTTGGATGATGCCGAATTGATGGAAATATTTGAAAAATTCGGTACGGTGGTTACTGCCCGTGTTGCTATGGACAGAGAAACAGGAAAAAGTAAAGGCTTTGGTTTTGTTGAAATGGAA
>JANMWP010000206.1:0-2513 GCA_031394065.1 Chitinophagaceae bacterium | reverse complement strand
CTAAATCAACTTTTCAAAGAGGCTATTCTACTACTTCGTACACATCCATATATTGGCAGGCCTACAGATGATGCCCCGGTAAGAATTAAAATTGTTAAAGAATATTTATTGATTTACGAGGTTACAGAAACTTCAATCAATATTTTGTCAATTTGTGATGGCCGCCAAAATCCTACCAAACTGGAAGATATTTTAAAATAAACCGGCCTGCTAGAAAACCAATACCTTAGTTACATGAATTATATACAGGTGCAGGTAACTGATACCGATAATGAAAAGAGTGAATTATTAATTGCATTGCTTGCCAATGCCGGTTTCGAATCTTTTGAAGAAACAGATACAACCTTAAATGCTTTTATTAAAGAAAATGAATTTAACCAAACAGCTTTAGATGAAGTTATAAATCCTTTAAATCTTACTTACACTTCTTCAATTATAGAACAGCAAAACTGGAACGCCCAATGGGAGAGTAGCTTTGAACCAATTCTTGTAAATGATTTCGTTGCTATCAGAGCAGCTTTTCATCAGCCCATAAAAAACGTAAAGCATGAAATTATCATCACGCCAAAAATGAGTTTTGGTACCGGCCATCATGCCACTACCTACATGATGATTGAGCAAATGGAAGCATTGGATTTTACCGGTAAAGCCGTTGTTGACTTTGGAACCGGCACGGCTGTTTTAGCCATCCTGGCCGAAAAAATGGGCGCCGTTGCCATTGATGCCATTGATTACGATGAATGGAGTATTGAAAATTCTATTGAGAACGCCGCAGCAAATAATTGTACCAACATCAACCTTATAAAAGCCGAAACAATTGCAACCGGTGCTGTTTATGATATTATCCTCGCCAATATCAATCTTAATGTAATCATAGCTAATCTCAATGCTATTAAAGCTGTTGGCAAAAATGGAACTTTAATACTGCTTAGCGGGTTTATCATTTCGGATGAAGCTGAAATGAAGCAGGCATTATCCACAAATGGGATAAAACATCTAAAAACAGTACAAAAAGCAGAATGGAAATGTATGCTGGCAGAAATTAAGTGAATTTCCGGCTTTTAGCCATTTATGCACATTAACATCAGGCTACCAAAAATTCATTCATAAACGGTAAATTTTCATTATTTTTGTCCTTCAACTCAAGCGAAAGAAACGGATGAAAGAACTCGTTCTCATTATTATATCCTACTTAATTGGTTCTATCCCCACAGCTTTATTAGTAAGTAAAAAGTTTTTTGGTATCGATATCCGTGATTATGGCAGCGGTAATATGGGTGCCACCAACACTTTCAGGGTACTGGGCTCACGTTACGGAACCATGGTGATGGTGATTGATATTTTAAAAGGGATGGCTGCTGTGCTGCTTTATAATTTTCTTCCTTTTTATTTAAATCACGAACTGGATAGAACAAACCTGATGCTTGGCCTTGGTACAGCAGCTGTATTGGGTCACGTTTTCCCCATATTTGCCGGTTTCAGGGGAGGAAAAGGTGTTGCCACTTTATTGGGAATGGTACTGGCTATTCAGCCGGTAATTGCAGTAAGTTGCATTGGTATTTTTGTTTTGGTACTTTATTTAACCAGGTATGTTTCTTTAAGCTCAATATTAGCCGCTTTATCGCTTCCCATTTGCGTATTGTGGATATGGAATGAAAACGAAGTCCTGTACCGGGTTTTTGCTTTAATTGTAGCTATTTTGGTTATAGTAACCCATCAAAAAAACATAGGTCGTATTTTGCGTGGTGTCGAAAGCAGAATACCCATTCTAAAGCATCGTGACAGAAGAAAATCCCGACGAAATCAGGATTGATTTATATATTTATCACCTCCTCATCTCACATTATTAACTTTATTTTTTTTGTAAAATTATTACAAAAAAAAATATTGGTACGCCAATTGATTAGTCAGGTTATAAAACTCAAACTAAAATGAAAAAAATTATTCTTTTTTTTGCAACAGCTGCAATTATTGTTGCCTGTAGCACCAATGCTGTAACCGGCCGAAAGCAACTGGCTTTATTTGGCGAAGCAACATTACAACAGCAGGCTTTAAGTGAATACCAGACTTTTCTTTCTCAAAATAAAGTGGTAAACAGCAGTTCTAATAAAGATGCTGAAATGGTAAAGCGGGTAGGCAACAGAATATCGAAAGCAATAACAGAATATTATACCAAAAAAGGATTGGCCAGCGAATTAAATGGTTACAAATGGGAGTTTAACCTGGTTGATTCAAAGGAAGTAAATGCCTGGTGCATGCCCGGTGGTAAAGTGGTTGTTTATACCGGTTTATTGGGCATAACCCAAAATGAAGCAGCATTGGCAGTTGTAATGGGGCATGAGATTACACATGCTGTGGCACATCATGGTAACGAACGCATGAGCCAGGGTGCCTTGGCACAGGGTTTGGAGATTGTGGGCAATATTGCAACCGCCAATAATCCAAAATACAATGATTTGTTCAACAATATATTTGCGCCTACTGCTCAAATTGCAGTGCTGTTGCCCAATTCA
>JANMWP010000176.1:0-2877 GCA_031394065.1 Chitinophagaceae bacterium | reverse complement strand
GGCATTGCTAATGGCTTATTGGTAAAAGTAAACCAGATTGGTACCATTACTGAAACCATCAATGCAGTAAGCATGGCACAGCAAAACGGATTTAATACAATAATGAGTCATAGAAGTGGCGAAACAGAAGATACGACTATTGCCGATCTGGCTGTTGCATTAAACTGTGGTCAGATCAAGACCGGCTCTGCCTCCAGAACCGACCGCCTGGCAAAATACAATCAGCTGATACGTATTGAAGAAATGTTGGGTGAAAGTGGAATATATCCAAAAGGAAAGATTAAATTTGGTAAATAGCTTATAGTTGATAGTTCATAGGCAATCTCACCATGAACTATAAACCATCAACAAAATGAAATTTCTAACCCATATCCCATCCTGGCTTAAAAACAAATACCTGCTTACAATCGGGTTTTTTGTAATATGGATGCTGTTTTTTGATCCTAAGGATATTTTATCTTATTTTGAGCGTAGAGACAAGTTAAATGGGCTGCAAAGCAGTGAACTTCATCTAAAAAAGTTAATCATTGAATCGAACCAGGAACTGAGCTTATTAAAAAACAATGCACAAAGCATTGAAAAATATGCCCGTGAGAAATACATGATGAAAAAAGACAATGAAGATCTTTTTATCGTTAAATCCCCCCTCGAAAACAAATAATTATTGTTTTAAAAGCAATATTCCTTTTAAACAACCGTTTATATTACCGGATAATAGATATTTAATTTCTTAACGCAAGCAACTTAACCTTAACATGCACAATTTTACACCGGAAGATCTTTTACAGTATTTGTATAAGGAAACTTCGCCAACACAAACAGCCCAAATTAAGGCTGCTTTGGAATCAGATTGGAGTTTACGTGAAAAATTTGAAGTGATAACCTCGGCCCAAAAAAGGCTTGAAGCACTGAAAATGTCACCAAGCCAGCAAACAATTGACAATATTTTAAGCTATGCAGAAAAAGCAGTAACTGAACTTACACCACAAGCTTAATTCTGTAATCTTTTTAATGTACTTTTATTATCCCCGCCATTAGTGGGGATATTTTTTTATGAATAAGAAAGAACGTTATCAGTTTTTTATAGATTATTTTTTACAACACGCCCCCGATGCAGAAACAGAATTACTGTATTCCGATACTTTCCAATTATTGGTAGCAGTCATTTTATCGGCCCAATGCACCGATAAAAGAGTGAATTTAACTACACCTCATATTTTTGAAAAATTTCCGGATGCAGTTTCTATGAGCAAAGCTGAGTTTGACAATCTGTTTCCATTGATTAAAAGTATTTCTTACCCAAATAATAAAACCAAACATTTGATAGGTATGTCTAAAATGTTGCTTGAAAAATTTAATGGGCAGGTACCTATGACTGTTGATGAATTGATACAATTACCCGGTGTTGGACGTAAAACAGCCAATGTAATTACATCGGTAGTAGATAATCAACCTAATATGGCAGTAGATACACATGTATTTCGGGTAAGTGCAAGATTGGGTTTAACAACAAATGCCAAAACCCCGCTGGCAGCAGAAAAACAACTAATTAAAAATATACCGTTGCCCTATATTCATATTGCCCATCATTGGTTAATATTACATGGAAGGTATATTTGTACTGCCCGGAAACCACGGTGCAGTGAATGTGGATTAAACGGTATCTGTATATTTGTAAAGAAAAAAGCCCCAAGTTTATTTATAATTGCAGAATAATCGTTTTATTTGCATGATATAGCTGTTCCTTTTAAAACCCCAGCCAATATTTTTTAAAAAAGGACTAAATAAATGAAAAAAATCACTCTTATTTTCAGCGTTATTTTAATGCTTACCTTATCTGTAGAAAAAGCTTCGGCTCAGTATTATTTTTATGATAATAAATACTACGATAACCCCCTTACTTTCGAAATTGGTGTTTCGGTAGGCGCCATGAATTGCTTAACCGATTTGGGCGGCAATAAAGGCATTGGTAAGAAGTTTGTAAAAGATTTAAACCTGGGTAAAACACATCTTGCTTATGGTGTTTCACTTACAGCCATGTATGAGTATATGATTGCACTGCGGCTGGAAGCCACTTTTGGAACAGTATCGGCAGAGGATAATGTACTGAAAAAAGTTGCCCCTTCTACTTATGGCAGGTACGAAAGAAACTTAAGTTTCAAATCAAAAATAACCGACTTTATGCTTGGGGTAGAAATTCATCCTTTATACATCATGAACAGAAAAGATGAAGATAAAGAGCCCCCCTTGTTTTCTCCTTATTTATTTGCAGGGATTGGGTTTTTCTCTTTTAAACCACAAGCCAAGCTAGGTTCAAAATGGGTTGATCTGCAGCCTTTAAGCACCGAGGGCCAGGGATTTGCTGAATATCCTGACAGAAAACCCTATAAATTAAATCAGCTGAATATACCAATTGGTCTTGGAGTTAAATACGACATCGGCACCTCATTTAGTTTAAGGGCAGAGTTTATTTACAGAAAACTGAACACCGATTACCTGGATGATGTGAGTTCAAAATATTATGCCGACCCTAGTTTATATGCGAATTATTTTACGGGGGCTAAGTTAACAAATGCTTTGTTACTGAACAACCGTCAATACGAGTTGGATCCGGGGCATAGCTATAATACACAGGACGAACGCGGTAATCCAAAAAACAACGATACTTATTTTACATTCAATGTTAAAGTTGGCTATACTTTTGGCAGAGAAAAAATCAGGAGATAAATTAATTTATTAAATACAAAGCCCTTTCAAATTATTTGAAAGGGCTTTTTTATAACTGCCTTAATATATTAAAGCAGGTTTTTAATTTCAGTAATCAACTCTCCTTTTGTAATGGGAATTCCCATTATTTTATTATAAGGTTTTGCATCA
>JANMWP010000136.1:0-2050 GCA_031394065.1 Chitinophagaceae bacterium | reverse complement strand
TTCCCACAACGTAGTGGCACCATTGGCCAGCATGTAACCCCAACCGGGAAAGGTTTTCTGGTTGGCGATGGTATAGGCGATGTCATTGCGGTTGTTCTCCCGCAATACATCAAACATCATTTTGGTAGAAAATATACCGGTGGATAAATGCATGTAGTGCCTTGCATATTCACTCATCAACACAGCCAGCGCCGAATCTTTTATTGGAGCAAGCCCATACCAGAGCGCCAGTGTTTGGGCGCTTTGTGTGGCATTGTCAAAACGCCCCGTGTTGCGTACATTGTATTTGTACACGATGGCCTCTTTGATATTGTTGGCCAGCTTTGCAAATTTGACGGAGTCATCCTGTTTGTACAAAATGCCTGCAAAGTCTGCCGCAAGTATTGCATGGTGATAATAAAAACAGGAAGCACTGAAGGCATCGGGTTTTGTATCGAGCGCTTCATGATCGCCAATGTCCCAGTAAAATAAATTATCCACGGCTTTGGATTGCAGAAATTCCATCTGCTTCATAAAAGCAGGATAGTTGTTTTCAATGATCCTTTTATCACCATAAAAATCATACAACTGTTTTTGCAGGAAACTGTAACCTAACTCCCATCCCATCGGACCGGAGTCGCCGCCATAGCCCCTGTCGGCAATACCCGTAAACGGCGCTATCTCTGTAATGGCGCCATCGGCTTGTTGTTCGTTGGCAAAATCAGTGACCGCCTTGGTGTAAAAATTGGCCATACCGTAGTTGTAGATAAAGGCATTGGAGCTTACCACCATGTCGGCGCCATAGCCCATCTTCTCCCTTGCCGGGCAATCGGATTGTACACTAAACACATTGCTCAAAAATGTCCACTGAATTACTTTATGCAGTTGATTGAACAGTTCGTTGGAGCAACTAAAACTACCCTGTTGCTGCAGGTCGCTGTTCATTCGCAGGCCTTCAATATCCGCCAGCGTTGGCTTGCCCGGCCAGCCGGTTATTTCCACATACCTGAAACCATGAAACGTGAATTGCGGCTGCCATGTTTCTATACCGGTGCCTTTTAAAATATACCCATCCTCCTGCCAGGCTATATCCGGTGCACCGGGGCCACCTGCGCCGGGCCATTTTAGTTGTGTGGCAACAGAAGTCATAAAATTCAGGGTGCTGTCTTTCCATACATCTTCACCATAGCGCATGGTAATTTTAGTACCCTTTACACCTTTCACTTTTATGCGTGCCGCACCGGCAAAATTCTGGCCCATGTCCACTATAAAAGTATCTTTACCCTTCTCATAAAGTTTTAAAGGCTGTACAATTTTTGTGATGCGGATGGGTGGCGCCATTTGTGCCCTTACAATTCCTGAAGGGCCTGGCGTAAGCACTGCATTTTTCCATACCGCTTTTTCGGCGTTGAACGTATTCCAGTTTTTTTGTTCCAGCCTTGCATCATACTTTTCGCCGAGGTACACATTGTTGTGTATTACCGGGCCGGGTGCTGTCTGCCAGTTTTCATCGGTGATGATGGTTTGCTTTGTTCCATCGGTATAGGTCACCTGTATCTCTGCCATTACACATGGCCTGCCTGTCTGCTGAATTGTACGCAGGTCAAAGCGGCCGAAAATGCGCAGTGGCAAAGGGTTCCACCAGCCGCTGCCCAGCATGATGCCGGCCACGTTGTTTCCTTTCTTTACCATGCCGGTTATATCATACACTGAATACAGCGCTTCCTTTTTATACGTCGTAAATCCCGGATCAAGTACATGGTCGCCTATTTTTTGTCCGTTTAAAAAGGCTTCGTAATAGCCAAGGCCACTGATGTACAATCTTGCAGATACAATTTTTTTACCGGCAACAAATTCTTTTCTCAGCAAAGGCATCCGGTCTTCTTTATAATAATCCTCATCCCGGTCGGGGTTCTTACTGCCATCACTGATCCATTTGGCTGTCCAGTCTTTTGCATCCAGCATGGCGGTTTCAAACCAGTTGATTTCACTCCAGTTAGAAGTTTCATTTTGTTGGTTCACCATCCTTATGCGCCAATAATACTTAGTGAAAGATTGCAAGGCCTTGCCC
>JANMWP010000124.1:0-25060 GCA_031394065.1 Chitinophagaceae bacterium | reverse complement strand
TTTGTTAGTTTTGAAGTGTAAAATAATTCACCTTGCCTGATATTTATATTATTGCCGGTTGTAATGGAGCTGGTAAAACAACAGCTTCTTTCACTATACTGCCCGAAATATTGAATTGTAAAGAATTTGTAAATGCTGATGTTAGGTGAAATGGCATCTAAATCACTTCACTTTTGAACATGAAATAGAAATTAATTACCTTAGCGTTCTTCTAAATCACTAAAAAATGAAAGTAGAAACAAAGAATTTTAATAATATTGTGGAGACTATATATGGTTTACCATTGGAGGATAAAATGGAAATTATTACCCTCCTGGAACATAATGTTGCTGATTCACGCCGAGAAGAAATCGCAGAGAATTATAAAAAATCTACAATAGAACATAAGACTGGTAAATTGAAATTTTCATCAAAGTTTAGCGAACTTAAAAAAATGCTTTAATGGAAATTTCATTTAGTAGTTCATTCAAAAAAGCTTTCAAGAAACGAATCAAATCAACAGAATCTGAGCGAGATTTTTGGCATAGACTTGATTTGTTTATAACCGACCCTTTTAATCTAAAATTAAAGACCCATAAACTTTCCGGGAAATTAAAAGACCTGTGGAGTTTTTCGCTCGATTATGACTTAAGAGTTGTTTTTTATTTTACAAAAAACAAGCCTAAGAAAGCAGTATTGGTAGACATTGGAACTCATGATGAAGTCTACTAATCCACTTCACCTAACATAGGATCAGGTTTTGTGGAAGTGTGGCTTTTATCTGGCTGTTATTTCCACCCATCGTGTTTTTGTATGTTTTGGATACAGTATAAAAAAACGGTCGGTGCCGGAACTGTCGTTTTTTAATTTCCATTGCCTGATAATTGACTGGTATACCCGTTCTTCGGGATTGGGAACTACATTGATGGTTTGCATGCTCCATTCAGATACCGATAACATAGAATTGCAGGGTTGTTTATTACTGGTTGCTTTAAAATAAAGTGCATAGTTTGTTTTTGTTTTAATATTGGAAGTACAGATATAGAGGTTCTGGCTTTTGCCGCTATACAGTACAGCAGAAAAATAATCATCCCAATAACCGATCAGGTTTAGCCAGGGTATTACCCACCAAAATAATGCAATAGCCCATACCAGCAGCTGTTTTTGTTTAAGCACAGCCATATCAAAATGGTTAATGTAAAACAAATACAGCAGTAAAAAAATCATCAGCAGGTTCCAGGGCCATATTACATTGGTATAATTACCTGCGGGCGGGCCCAGCATAATGAACAGCATTACATGCATAAGACAAAGTATCCCTACAGCAAATTTGCGGCTTTGGTAAAACAGTAAAGCAATACCGGCAGCCATTTCAATCAATGGCATGGCATATCCCAGCCTGTAAACCCAGGGGTTTTGGGTGGTAATACCCATCCATTCATGAAGTACCAGGGTATTCCATACCCGTAAAATAAAACCTGAATTACATTTACTGAGGCCACTAAAAAAATACAGGCCCACAATAATGATCTGCCAGCATATCTTAATTTTTTTCTCATCCTTCAAAAATACAAGTGGCAGCAGCATGAACATAAACTGGTATTCCCATGGTTTCCAGCGGTTCTGGTCCAGCAGGCAGGAAACTATCTCCGCAATGATCATTACCGTGCATATCCATTTTTTTTGTGGAAAGAGCATCAATGCAGCCAATGAAATGAGCATTACTGCGAATAAAAAAAGATGGATATTATTTGGGACCTTATACAATATATCATGCACAGGTACGAGGGGGAATAACCGGTCGGCAAGCCATAGCTTATGGCAAAGTAATTTGGTTATGAGCCAGCATGCGGCAATGCATCGCACCATTAGGGGAAGAGCGGAGAAGTATTGTTTTGGAAGACGAAGCATTTTGGGAAATTAAGAATTAATAATTTTGTTTCTCAGCTGTCTTGTATCATGATATATTTTCAGGATAATAAAACTTCAGCCGGAATACGCAGTTCCAGATGAAACAGCCTGGCCAGTTCTAAGGTTAGTGGCTTACGCTTATTAAGAATAGCAGATACATATCCTTTACTTCCTGCTTTTCCAACCCAGTCTTTATTCTTTAAACCCATATCCTGCATTTTTAATTTAATAGCATCAATCGGGTCAGGTAAAGGAACAGGGTAGTTGGCATCTTCATATTGCTTTACTAATAATAAAGCTACCTGAACTTTTTCTCCTTCGGGGCTGTTGGCTTTTACCTGACTGTCAAATTTTTTATCAATCCAGTCAAGATATGCCTGGTATTGTTTTCCGGTTTTTATTATTTTAAGTTCCATAATTATTTCTTTTTATTTTGAACAATGATTACATTAATTTTATCGTATGCTGCATGTGTACCAAACCACTTTACCTGAATTGCTTTAAAATCAAAAACAATCCTTACCACTAACCGGTATTTGTTGCCCATTATATTAAAAACCACCCTGTTATCGGCTACCAAACTGGCATTGCCATACACCTGTTTTAATTCATTGAAATTTTTGAAATCACAATTTACCAGTTCATGATACCATTCCTGTAAAGCAGTTGCTGCCTCAGGATATTTTTTACAATATTCCAGTAATGTTTTTCTTGTAATGATGTTAAACACGTGTAAAAGTAATAAAAAGTTTTCTAATGGAAAACTTTTGTTACTTTGCAAGACCACCTGCCTGCTTACATTGCCCTGCGGCAGTACGTTGCTTTGAAAAGTTTGTGTCTCAGCGGGCAATGTCATTAAGTTAAGCGTTTGTGTAGACCTCACCCCAACCCCTCTCCAAAGGAGAGGGAACTGGAATTAGGCATTTCATAATTTAAAATATGCTTAACTTAATGACATTGCTCAGCGGGGTTTTAGCACCGCACCTATTGTTTTAAAAATACTGTTTTTATTCATCGGGGTTTCACGCATGTATCTTCTGAATTTTATGATTAAGCTGTGAAAACCCCGCTGAAACACATTGGCCCGGGCTGACAGGAACCAAGGCGAAGAACAGAAAAACAAATGAAAATAAAATCAGCATAATGTGTGTTAACAGGTGGCTGTATCATTTAAAATGCAGGTTGGATGATGCACTTATTTTTTAATTGCAACCGTTTGCGGGGATTATACCAGGGGTTTATAACAATAAAAGTCGTATTAATACGTTAGGGGTGTAGATAAGCAACTACATCTATATTACACAGGGCGTTCCTTTATGTGATTTTATTTTTTTGAATCCAATATATATGAAAAAAATACTAAGGCCCCGGCCTTCGTTACTTGTTAACCTGTTTTTATTACTCAGTACCGGCCTGTTTGCGCAAACAAGCTGGAGAGGAACTACAAGTACCAGCTGGGCAACCGCATCTAACTGGAGCAATGGGGTACCCACGGCCACCGTTGATGTGCTGATTGGGGATGTTAGTTTTCCGGCAGCCAATTCACCGGTGGTTGGTGTATCTGCCAGTTGCAGGTCGCTAACTATTGGTGGTGCTTTTACAGGAAAATTAACCGTTAACAAAAATCTTACCGTCAGTGGTAATGTACTCGTTAATTCCAACGGTACTTTACTGCAACCAAAGAGTAATACAATATCAGTACAAGGCAACTGGAGCAATACAGGAACGTTTACTCCAGCCAATGGATCAGGCATAACATTTAACGGCAGTGCCGTTCAAACCATCAATGGTACTACCGGATTCAGAAAAATAACGGTTAATACCGGCAGTACAGTACTTTTGAATGGCAACACAACAGTGAGCAGCAGTTTAATAGTTAATGGTACATTAAATCCGAATGAGAGTCCTGCCTATACCATTTCAGGCAGCATTACTGTAGGCGTAGCCGGCATATTAAAAGTAAGTGCAGCCACGCTTGCCGGCAACTATTCAGGGTCAGTTATCCTTAGTGCCGGCAGTACAGTGGATTACAGTGCTACCGTTCTTACGCAAACAGTAAGCAGCAGTTATACCTATTCTACATTAAAGATCAGTGGTGCCGGCACCAAGCAGCTTGCTGCCAATTTACCTGCTTTAAATTCCACTACATCTGCCACCGGCAATATTATTGTAAGTGCAGGTATTTTTGACCTGCTTACCTTTACAGCCAACCGGGGTATTACAGTAGCCGGGGGTACTATTTCGGTTGCCAATGGGGCCACCATCCGTATTGGGGGCACCAATGCTTTCCCTGCAAATTATGCCGCTACCGATTTGAGCTTAACCAGTAACACACAATACAATGGTACCGCACAAACCATAACTGCTTTAACTTATGGCAACCTGGCCTTAAGCAGTTCGGCGGGTAGCGTGGTTAAATCTGCAGGTGCCACGGCTTTTACCATTGCCGGCAATTTTACCACGGCAACAGGGGCGGGAACAGGGGTTAGTTTTAATGCAGGAGCCAATATGACCATCAGTGGCAATGATACCATTGGCGTTTCTACCACTTTCAACGGCGGCAGTTTTACACATACCATTACCGGTAACTGGGTAAATAACGGAACCTTTACGCCGGGTACGGGTACCATCATTATGAATGGCCCGGGTACAACCATGTCGGGATCGGCTGCACAAACTTTTAATAATCTTCAGGTAAGTGCATCCAATATCACATCCTCATCAGCCACTATCGGCATTGCGGGCAATATGTCCACCACCGGACCGGGTGTATTTACCCATAATACCGGCGGTACACTCACCATGAGCGGTGCCGGTAAAACAATCAGCGGTACCGGGATGATACTGGATAACCTTACTGTTTCGGGTACCGCAACAACTACCAGTACATTAACCATAAAAGGTAATATGAGTGTGGCCGGAAGCTTCCTTGCAGGCAGTGGCAATATTACCCTCAGCGGCAGTTCCAAAACCATCAGCGGGGCCGGCACCATCGGGTTCTATGGTTTACTGTTAACGGGCACTGTAACTACGGCCTCTAATTTTTCGGTTTCCAGTGCTCTCGATATCAGTGGTAGTTTTAGTGCCACGGCTGGTATGGCTACGTTTACCGGCTCAGCTACTCTGAACGGGATTGCCAACCTGTTTAATGCAGATATTAATGGAACAGCTTTGATATTGTCTACCAATTCGGTGCTGGGTATTGCCGGCGCTTTTACCATTACGGCAGGCATATTAAATGTAACGGCTGCCATTCCCAATACCGTGAGTTTTAACGGCAGCGGCGCACAAACTGTACCTGCAACCACCTACCACCGGCTTACTGTTACCAACGGGGGTACCAAATCGGCAGCCGGGGCCATCAGTACAAACGGAATTTTTACGATTGACCCATCCACTACTTTTAATGCAGCATCTTTTACGCACACGTTATACTCGAACTTTGTAAATAACGGCACCTATACTGCGGCAACAGGTACTACCAGCTTTGCGGGTGTGGCCGATGTGAGCATTAGCGGTGCTACTACCTTTAATATTTTAACGGTTAATAAAACTTCTTCTGCCAATACGGTAACCCTGCTCAACAATATCAGTGTACCTACTTTGAACATGACCAACGGCAGCATTAAAACCGGCACCAATACACTGACAATTACAAATACCCGTACCGGCAATGGTATCATTATGGGTAATATACAACGCACCCATGCCTTTAGTACCGGTATAGCCTATGCTTTTGAAAGCCCGGATAACAGCATCAATTTTACAACCGTAGCGGGGGTAAGTTCTGTTACCGTTGCGGTAACCCAAACGAATATCAACGACTTTCCTTTTGGTTCGGCCATAAACAGGGAGTATAATATTACCATTCCATCGGGTACTTATAATGCTGCATTACGGCTGCATTACGAAGACGGAGAACTGAATGGTAACACCGAATCTTTGATGGTATTGTGGAATTATGTTGGAGCCGCATGGGTAAACACCGGTAAATTTTCAAACAGCACTACTTTAAATTATGTAGAACAAAATGGCCTTACCAATATTACCGGCCGCTGGACAATATCGAATATCCCCGCTGTATTTCGCTGGAATGGTTCGGTGAGCAGTGCCTGGAGTACTGCTGCCAACTGGACACTGATACAGGGTGCCGGAACGGTGCCGGGCCTGAACGATGTGGCACAGATTGGCCAGGCTGCCATAACCAACCAGCCTGTGATAAGCACGGCAGTAAGTATAAAAAATATTGAATTTGGAAGTACCGCCGCTGCCACATTAACACTGGCAGCAGGTGGTTCGCTCACTACCTCTGGTAATATAAGCGGAAGCTGGACGGGCAATGCAACACATACTATTAATGCCGGTAACCAGAACCTTACCATCAACGGCAGCCTGGCAATGAGTGACGGGACAAACGGGCATGCCATTAATTTGAATGTGGCAGCGGGTACTGTTACTATTGCGGGTTCGCTCACCCAGTCGGGCGGAGCCAATATTACCATCAGCGGGGCAAGTGCTTTTTACATTGGGGGCGACTTTAATTATACCAGTGGCACATTTAGTGCGGGTACCGGTACCCTATATTATAACGGAGCCAATGCACAAGCCATTGCCGGGGTAACCTATAATAATCTTACCAGCAATAAAACAATGGGTATTGCAACAATAGCTGCCACTACAATTATTAACGGGGTGCTGTCGGTTACAAATGGGGAGATAGATATATATGCAACTACCACGGTGAATGGCAACCTTAATATCAGTGCTGGTGCCAGCCTGAGGAGCAGTGCTATTACCATCAGCCTTGGCGGCAATCTTAATAACAGCGGTACATTTATACCCAGTACCGGAACCATTACTTTTACAGGTACAGCAACCCAGAGCATATCGCTGGCTACCTTTAATAATATCATTATTAACAAAGCATCCGGTGCGGTTAGCTTTACGGGTAATATCAATGTATATGGTGATTTTTCGATACTGGCAGGTAATATAGACCTGGGCAGTTTTTCGGCCAACAGAACTACGTTGGGTGGTACATTCACGCTTGCCGCAGGAGCATCGCTTACCGTGGGGGCAACAAATAATTTTCCTACGAATTATGCCGCCAATGTGCTGGCTGCCACCAGCCTGGTAACGTATAACGGTACTGCTGTACAAACAGTTAATGCACTAAGTTATGGTAATTTAACATTATCCGGTGGCGGCGCCAATGCCAAAACCATGGCAGGAACAATCACTGTTAATGGCGACCTGCTAATCAACAGCGGTGCTACACTCAGTTCGGATGTGTATAGTATAAACCTGGGTGGTAACTGGACCAATTCGGGAACCTTTATACCATCTTCGGGTGTCGTACTTTTAAATGGTGCCAACAAAACGATCACCGGTAATACTACATTTAATAAAATCACCGTGTATGGTATCTATGCAGTGGCCGGCGCCGATATAACCTATAACGGTATGCTGAATATCACCGCTTCAGGTTCTTATGCAGGAGGCAGTGGTACGGCTGTGATTAACGGTGACCTTACCAACAGCGGTATTTTAACCAGTATTGGTACCACTACTTTCAGCGGTACGAGTCTGCAAACGATACGGTTACTGAATGCCATCACTTCCAATTCGAACGGGGTCATCAATTTTAACGGAACAGTATCGCCTGTATTAAACTCCAGCAGTACGCCCACATTTGCCACCCTTAATATTAATAATACGGCAGGCATAAACCCCAGTGTAAACTGGACGGTATTTGTGGCATTTACTGTAAGCAATGGAGCTATATTTAACGGTGGTGTATCTACCCATAGTTTTTATGGTTCATTTGTAAACAACGGAACGGTTACCAGCAGTGGTACCTTAAGCTTTTTACCCTCCACTTCAAAAACCTACACCCTTGCAGGCACCGGTTTTACCAGTACGGGCACCTTGAATTTTGGCGGAACCGGTGCTATTGCCACAACCGGAACGCCCACTACATTAACCCATGTAATGATTAGCAATACAGCCGGTGTAACACCCGGTACCGGATGGAATATGGCGGGTGGCCTTACCATTAGCAGTACGGGTATCTTTAATGCCGGTGCTAACAGTTATACAGTTGCAGGTGACCTGCAAAGCAGTGGAATATTGAATGGTGGGACATCTTCCTTTACCATGACAGGTACTGCAGCAGAGATATCGGGCAGTCCGCAGACAACCTTTTACGATTATACCGTAACAGGTTCTGTCATCGCCAATTCAGATTTTAATGTGGCACATAATTTCACCAATAATAATGCATTTAATGCAACAGTAGGTAAACCGGTGTTTACCGGCAGTGTGGCCGGAACGATTGGAGGTACGGCAGCAACATATACGCTGGCTCAGTTTGCCATTTGGAAGAATACGGGCAGTACGGTAACCCTTGCAAAGAATGTGGTGGGTGTTACCGGCCTTGATATTGCGGGTGGCATACTGGATGCTGCCGCCTTTACGATTACAGAAGATGCCGGGGGAGGTGTATTGAATATTTTAGCTGATGCTGCCCTCAAGATTGGCGGTACCAACAGCCTGCCCACGTTTTTGGCCTATGCGCTGGATAGTTTAAGTACGGTGGAGTATGCTGGCAGTGCACAAACAGTAAGCTCCATTTCGGCACTTGGTACATACGGAAATCTTATCATTTCTGCAGCGGGAACAAAAACAGCCAACGGTGCCCTGAACATACGCAACAATTTTACATTAACCAACGGAACCTTTGTTGCCGGCAGTTTCAGCGATACGCTGGGGGGCAACTGGAATATGACCAGTGGTGCTTTTACCAATACAGGCTGTACCCTGAGACTGAACGGTACCGGTGTGCAGACTATAGCATCTACAGGCGCTTTTAATAATCTTACCATTAATAAGACAGGGGGCAATACCACCTTATCTACCAATATAACGGTTAATGGCATACTCAATTTTACACTGGGGAATATACAAACAGGTGCCAATACGCTGGTGATGGCTGCTGCCGGAACCCTATCGGGTGCAGCTTCGGGAACGGGTTGGGTAAACGGTAAATTGCAAAAGAATTTTGCTACGGGTGCCAATGTTTCCAGAACGATGGAAGTTGGTACAGCTACCGCTTACACACCTGCTGTGGTGAATATTGTCAGTGTTGGTACAGCCGGTAATTTAACAGCCGAGGCTACAGCAGCCGACCATCCGAATATTGCCACATCGGGCATCAATGCAAATAAGAGTGTGAACCGCTACTGGAGTTTTACCAACAGCGGTATTGTGTTTACAAATGCATCCATTACGGTAAATTGGCTTGCTGCTGATGTGGATGCAGGAGCAACCACCGCAAATTTTAAAGCGGGTAATTACAGCGCTTCTTCCTGGACCTTACCCACTACGGTTTCTCCGTTAGCTACTTCCATACAGGCCACGGGTGTAACTGCCTTTGGCGATATAGCAGTTGGGGAACTGATAACGGCTTACAGCTGGACAGGTACTTCGAATACCAATTGGAGTACTGCGGCTAACTGGTCATCACTTGCAGTGCCAAATGCATCTACCAATGTTACGATACCCACAGGGGTTAGCAATTATCCCATATTGTCGGCCGGTACGGTACAAATCAATAACCTGACCGTTCAAACCGGCGCAGCGCTTACCATATCTGGTGTTACTTTGCAAATTAGCGGCACTATCAGCAACAGCGGTACATTTAACGTTGGCAATGGTACCATTGAACTGAATGGAACTACAGCCCAGTCAATACCTGCTGGTGCATTTGCAGCCAATACGATAAAAAATCTCATCATCAGTAATGATATAACCCTGGCCGGGCAGGATACACTAACCGGTGTACTATCGTTTGGTAATGTAAATGGAAAAACCTTTACTACAGGCGGTTTTTTAACCTTAAAATCAAATGCATCGGGTACTGCCCGTGTTGCAGATATAACCAATGCGGGTGCCAACAGCGGTAACAGCATCAGCGGCAATGTAACTATGGAGCGCTGGATAAAACTGCGTGCCGGTGGTACAGGCAGGGCCTACCGTTTGCTGGCACCTACGGTTAATACAACAGGTTCTATAAAGGCTAACTGGATGGAGGGGGGTATGAATACGGTTATCGGAACCAATATAAATCCGTTGCCCTTATACGGTACACAAATAACCGGATCGGGCGGCAATACCAATGGATTTGATGTAACGCAGAGCAATGCCGCTTCCCTATATGCAATAACCAATGCCGTTACGCCAACCTATACGGCCATTGGCAGTACCGGCAGTACTTTAAATGCCTTAACGGGTTACTTTTTATACCTGCGTGGCGACCGCAGTATGAATATGACGATACCACTGGCGGCAAATATGCCAACCAGCAGCACCACCTTACGTACAACAGGTACGATAGTGCAGGGAACACAAACGGCTTTTACCAATGCTTATATTGGCGGCGGCGCATTGAACCTGGTTACCAATCCTTACCCATCGCCTATAGACTGGAGCCTGGTGAAGGGCGCCAGCACGGGCATCACCAATTTTTATACATTTTGGGATCCTAATTTCGGTACCCGTGGTGGTTTTATAACAGTAAGCACAGCAGGTGTGGCAAGCTCGGGACTGGCTACACAATTCATACAATCTGGCCAGGCATTCTTTGTGGAATCCGACGGTGTGGGCACGCCTGCAGTAAGCATACAGGAAAGCCATAAAACAGCCGGTAATAACAATGATGTGTTTTTAACACCTCCACCACCGGTAGAGGCATTTCGTACAGAATTGTATTTTACCGAGCCCAATGCCTACCGGCGTGTAATAGATGGGGCCATTGTATTGTTCGATAACGCCTACAGCGCAGCAGTGGATAATGATGATGCCAAAGAGATAAATAATTGGGATGAAAATATAGCCATAGACCGTGGCGGTAAACACCTGGCCATTGAAGGCAGGCCGGTAATCATTTCAAAAGATACCATTCCTTTGTTCATGAACAATATGAAGCAGCAGGCTTATGAGTTTGAGTTTACACCGGCGGTGTTCAGCAATCCAAACCTGAAAGCAGAGCTGATAGATAATTTTCTGAACACCCGTACACTGTTAAGTGTTGCCGTACCAACAGTGGTATCGTTTACGGTAACTGCTGATGCGGCATCAAAAGCAACCGGCCGATTTAAAGTGGTATTCGGCTCGTTCAGCGGCCCGCTTGCCATAGATGTGCTTACCATTCAGGCCAGCCAAAAGAATAATGAGGTGCAGGTTGACTGGCAATCGAAAACAGAAACAGATATGGACCGTTATGAAGTTGAAAAATCAACCGACGGGGTACAGTTCAGCAGGCAAAATACAACAGCAGCTGTTGGTAATAGCCCTATGCCGGTGAAATACAGCTGGGTTGATACCAATCCCCAAACAGGCAACAATTATTACCGCATAAAAGCCTTTGACAGAACCGGGCTTACAAAGTACAGTGCCATTATAAATGTCAGTATTGGTAAAGGAGTGCACGACATAACCATTTATCCAAACCCGGTGATAAACAGTATGATTAGCCTGCAATTTACCGGCATGGATAAAGGCCTTTACCGGTTGAGATTGATGAACACGATTGGACAGGTGGTATTTACAAAAGCTATACCCCATTCCGGTAGCAGTGCCACGCAATCGGTTGCTTTGGGAGCAGGATTTGCAAAAGGGAATTATTACCTGGAAATTACCAAGCCAGATAATTCGAAAATGACAAAAACATTGGTGATAGCAGAGTAAAGATTAAAATAAAAATAACGAACATACCTCCTTCGCTTCAGCGGAGGAGGTCTTCACTACCACAATTTTTTACTGAAAAGAATTTTTTGTTTCTCAGCAACGCCTCTCTTATGGCCTGTGTGTTGGCCGGGGACATTGGCTATTTAAAAAGGGCTAACTTTATTTAATTGATAGACAAAAAATAAGCGGCAGGTTATTTTTTGTCTTTTAGGCTTGCTTCTCCACTGCCATATTTTTTCAATTTTACAAATTCCTCATTGCCTTTTTATAAAAAATGGCTTTTCAGCGGAATGTTACGTAATACATACATACCCCAAAACGTAGAAATACGCAACCACTAATCTTTTACTACGGTAAGTAGTAATTTCTTCCAAAATGGCTTAAAATTTGTTGCAAATCAGATACTAAAATCACAGTTTTAGCGTATTACAATAAGCAATTTTTGTGTTTTTAGCATAAATCCCAATATTCAATCGAAAATCAAAACCGGATGAGAAAAAAATTACTCATTACAGCTATCTTAACTGTTTTATCTGTATGCCAGCTAATTGCCCAGCAACAACCTTACGTTCATGGCCTTTTATCACAACCACGTGGCAGTTTTATTAAATCAGCTCCGGGCAATGCTTTAACTGCTAATCCAAACGAAAATAATTTTTCGGGCCAGAGCGGCACGGGTGCCAATATTGATGTGGTATATCACCGCATAGACTGGACAATAGACCCACGAACAGGCACAAATATAATTACAGGTACCGTGGTTACTTATTTTAAAACAATTGCAGCCAATGTATCAGCCATCAGCATGGATCTGAACAACACCAGTTTTAATAATGGTTCGCTGCTGATTACCCACCATGGCAATACCTGCGTAAAATCATTTACCGGCAATATCGTAAACATTACCCTTTCTTCAACCATTGCAGCTATCAATACACTGGATTCGTTCGTTATCAACTATTCAGGTGTACCGCCGGTAGTTTCAGGTGCTGCCCAGGGCTACCAAAAGGGTACCGGCACACTGGGGGCTTCACCAAATCAATATACCGGATCACTTTCCGAATCGTATGAAGACAGGGACTGGTGGCCATGCAAGGCCGATATGCAGGACAAGATAGATTCCATGGACATCAATGTAACAGTACCCTGGAACAACAATGCCAATGGCGACACTTTTTGGGTGGCTACCAATGGCCGTTTATACGATTCTACCATTAACGTGCCCGGACTTTCCCGTACGTTTAAATTTAAAACACGTTACCCCATAGCATCTTACCTGGTAGCGGTTTCGGTAGGTAAATTCACACGTTATCACCGCTCCATTAACATTAATGGTACTATTGTACCTGTGGTGTACTATATTTTAAGAAATACTGCCAGCCATGCTACCAAAACGGCAGCCATGGATAAAATAAATCCGGTGGTTGACAGTCTCAGCCGGCGATGGGGCGACTATCCCTTTAAACTGGAAAAACATGGATTTTACGACGGCCTGAACGGGGCCGGGGGAATGGAGCACCAGACATTTTCTGCTATTGCCAACAGTGCGCTTGCAGATTTACCAACACTTGTACATGAACTGGCACACCAGTGGTTTGGCGATAATGTGAGCTTTGCTACCTGGAACGATCTTTGGCTTGCAGAGGGGCCTGCCCGTTTCTCTGAGGCATATGCCGCAGAAAAAGTACCTGGATTGGGTTATTCTGCTGCAACGGTACAAACCATGAAGAATACGTTGAAAACAAATGCACTGGCATTAAATTTACAAAGCGCATGGATACCCAATTCCAGTATGGGCACATCAGCCCTGATATGGAGTTCAAATTATGGCAGCACAGTTTATGAAAGAGGCGCTATGATCATAACTATGTTGAGAACATTGGCAGGAGAGGCTAAATTTATACAGGCCATGACCAATTACCAGACTGCCCTGGCAGGCAAATCGGCCACATCCGATTCGCTTAAAAATCATTTTAATACGGTGTTGAAAACAGATATATCGGGTTTCTTTACTTCCTATGTGGGTGGTTCGGGCGGAACGCCAGCTCCGGGAAGTGGTGGCCTGGGAAACAATGTAGATACCATTTACTGGAACTCACCGGCAGCCAATAAACTGGTTTTACAGGTTGGTGTACAAACCAAAACCAATGCAGGCAATACAAATTATTTTCAGGGGCCGGTGGTTGTACGTGCCACTGCCATCGGAAAGGATACTACCATAATATTTTATGACTGGGGCAGCGGATCACTCTCTTATGCCGGTAACGGATTAAGTGTTCCGTTTACAGGGAATGCCCTGAATTACGAACTGTCTTTTACACCTACTGCATTGATTTATGATGACAGTGCCAGAACATTAAGTACCGGAGGCACCCGAAACATAACAACGTTTAAGGGTTATATCTGGCAGGGTGCCACCAGTTCAGCATGGAATACTGCATCAAACTGGGCTGCAGGTGTTGTACCACCTGTCGGTGCACAGGTTACCATTGCTACCACCGGCACTAACCCTGTTTTGCCGGGTAATACAACAATTGGTAAACTGTTTCTGAATGCAGGAACCAAATTAGGCATTGGGGCCAATACGTTAACTATTAATGACGCCATATCAGGTACAGGTACCATTACCGGCTCATCCAGTTCAAATATTATCATTGTAAACGCTGCAGGTACCATCAATATGGATCCGGCATCTGCAGCAACCAGATCGCTCAACAACCTCACACTTAACCTGGGAGCAAGCGCCAAACTGGGTAATGCCATGGATATTTATGGAACCATTACTTTAAACAGCGCATCACTTGACCTGAATGCGATGAATCTTACTTTAAAATCAAACTCGGCCGGAACAGCCCGTATTGCTGACCTTACGAATTGTACGCTTACGGGCGCCACCAATGTAACCATGGAGCGTTATATTAAATTACGATCGCCCGGTACCGGCGACGGCACCGGCAACAATGGCCGGGCCTACCGCCTGCTGGCGCCGGGTGTAAATAGCACCGGTTCTATAAAAACCAACTGGATGGAGAGTGGCATGAATACCGTTATTGGTACCAATGTAAACCCTGTGCCGGGTTATGGTACGCAGATTACCGGATTAAGCGGCAATACCAATGGATTTGATGTTACCACATCAAACGCAGCTTCCTTATACAGCGCCACCAATGCCGTTACACCTGCTTATACAGCTATTACCAGCACAACCGCAACATTGAATGCGCTGAAAGGTTATTTACTCTACATACGGGGAGACCGAAGCATGAGCCTGCAAGTGCCGCTGGGTACCAATATGCCTACCAGCCATACCACATTGCGTACAACAGGCACCCTGGTTACCGGTACACAAAACTCCTTTAGCAATGCCTTTGTTGGCGGCGGGGCGCTGAACCTGGTAACCAATCCATATCCATCACCTATTGACTGGAGTCTGGTAAAAGCGGCCAGTACCAATATCACTAATTTTTATACCCTTTGGGATCCCAATATCGGTACCCGTGGCGGATTTGTAACTGTGAATACAGCAGGTACACCAAGTGCAGGATCGGCCAATCAATTTATACAACCGGGCCAGGCATTCTTTGTAGAATCAAACGGCGGCGTACCAACCGTAAGCATACAGGAAAGCCATAAGGCTGTTGGCAATAATAACATCGTGTTCCTGGTTCCGCCACCACCGGTTGAATCTTTTATGGTGGGATTATATTTTATGGAAGACAGCGGTTACCGTCGCCAGTCCGATGGCATAACGGTGCTGTATGATAATGCTTACAGTGCAGCCGTAGATGCCGAAGATGCTAAGGAGATTGGCAACTGGGATGAGAATATTGCGGTAAACCGCGAAAGTAAACACCTGGCCATTGAAAGCAGGCCGGTGATCATGACAAGAGATACCATTCCCCTGTTCATGAATAACATGAAACAAAAGGCTTACGAGTTTGAATTTGTACCATTGGTATTTACCAATATTGGTTTAAAGGCCGAACTGATTGATAACTTCCTGAACACACGCACACTGCTAAGTGTAGTAAATACAGTTTCAGTGAATTTTACAGTAACCGCCGACCCGGCCTCATCGGCTGTGGACCGCTTTATGGTTGTGTTTGGCCCGGCCGCTCCATTGGCTATTGATGTATTAACCATCACGGCACAGGCCAGGTACATGCCGGCTGCTCAGGGCGGCAACCATATTCAGGTTGACTGGACAGCTAAAACTGAAAAAGAGATGGACCGGTATGAACTGGAAAAATCAGTAGACGGTACTGCCTTTACCAGATTGAGTACCACCGCAGCTGTTGGCAATAGCACTGTTCCGGTAAATTATAGCTGTTTGGATGCCAATCCGCAAACCGGCAATAATTTCTATCGCATAAAAGCCATTGATAAAATGGGATTGGTTAAATATACATCCGTTGTAAAAGTTAATTTTGGCAAAGCCATACCTGCTGTAACGGTTTATCCAAATCCTGTTACCGGCAACAGTTTCAGCCTGCAGTTAACCGATGTGGAAAAAGGCAGCTACCGGGTTACCTTAGTCAATAACCTTGGTCAAACGGTGTACCACACACAGGTGCAACATGCAGGAGGATCGGCCATCATACCTGTTCTTGCCGGTAAACTGGCTAAAGGTTTATACGAAATTGTGGTCACTGGCGAAAATGAACGTATCACCAGCCGGTTAATAAAGAACTGACGGGGATAGAAGCAGGAAAATAATATCGAACAAGGAACAAGGAATAATGAACAAGGAAGTAGTGCAGCAGCATACCGCAAATAATGCAGCAGACTCTCCTATTTATACTTCAAAATTCAACAGGTTCATTATTCAGATGTATTCTTCTTTTGAGCAGCATTGTTCTTTTGAGCTGTTTCTATACTTTTAACAAAGATTGAAATCAACTGGTTGTTTTCATCCAATACCTGTAATAATTTTTCTTCGGCATACCATTTTCTTTTTCGGATTATTCTGAGACAGTTATATGTTTCCCTTAATTCCTTTGCTGATATCTTCATCTTATGGATAAAATCATTTCTTGATTCTGCACTTTGCGCCTCACCATAATTTAATGCAGGTGCCGTTCCACTCCTTACCAATTGTCCGGCAATATGGTTACCGGCAAATGATTTTGGAAGAAATTCCGAAATGTCAATTATCATATCTGCAAAGTTTATCAGCCGCTCATCCAGGTCATATTTGCTTTCCATGATTAACTGTTTTTAATAAAGATATAATCATATTCAGAAAAATGCAATACTCCGAATTCAACCTTACAATTTAGCAGAGTACGGCTACTTCCCTTCAAAATTCAACATTCCTTGTTCGTTATTAATGGGTCTTCTCAGGCAAGCCTCCACCAGGTTAGATTAGAATTGAAAAAAGAGCTGCATTATTTGTGCGAAGTTTATTATGAACAATAAAGCCATTTGCGGGACCTGCCTTTGCCGGCAGGCAGGTTCGCCGTATGAAGATGGAATTGCTCCGAAAAAACAGTTCTGTTTTACAATACAAACAGCATAATTATATATTCTGTTAATTTGCTTTAGTTTTAATATTTTTGCAGTTGTTTCAGTATTTTACTAACCCAAATTTACATGTATTTAAAAATATCTTTTAAGCATTTTTTTTTAGCTGAAAAACTGAATTACCTGGTTATTTTTTGCTGTTTAGCTGCAATGTTTTTCAGTTCCTGCACCACGCCCCAAAATGCCTATTATTTTAAAAATCTGCCCCGTGATACCAGTATCAATACAACGGTAACCCGTTTGGCAGAATCTGTTATCCGAATAAACGACCAACTGGCCATTACCATCAGCAGTTTAAACCCGCAGGAAGACCAGGTGTATAATGCTGCAGCTTTAACGATCGGTTCAGCTTCATCGGCCGGTAGTGGAGGAAACGGTTACCTGGTTGATATAAACGGCAATATTCAGCTGCACAGGCTGGGTGCCATTAAAGCAGCAGGAATGACCCGCCGGGAACTTAAAAATAAAATTGAAACAGACATTAAACCTTATTTAAAAGATCCCGTGGTTACAGTAAAGTATTTAAATCACCGGGTTACCGTAATTGGCGAAGTGGCAAAACCACAGGTAATACCCATGCCCGAAGAGCAGCTTTCGGTATTGGAAGTATTGGGTGCAAGTGGCGATATCACTTTACTGGGTAAAAGAAACAATATCCTTATTATCAGGGAAACCGAAACCGGTAAACAGTTCAAGCGTTTAAACCTGGAAGATCATTCTGTATTCACATCAGCATGGTATTACCTGAAACCTGATGATGTGGTTTATATAGAACCCAATGATAAAAAAGTAAAAGACGAAAAAAGAGCCCGTACACAGCAAACTGTTTCTTTAGCAATATCGGGCATTTCGCTGGCTATTATAATTCTTGACAGAATACTGAGGTAGGGGGGAAGAGTTAGGAGTTGGGAGTTAGGAGTTAGGAGTTAGGAGTTGAGGAACAAGGCTGTAAAATTAACTGATCGAAAACGGATTGAAAATAAATGAGCGAACAGCAATTTTTTAAAGAAAGACCGGAAACCAATTTACTATCGCAGATACTGCAACGGTACCTGCCCTTCTGGCCATTATTTGTGATTACAACGGGTATTGGCCTGGCCGTATCCTGGCTATACCTGCGTTCGCAAACACGTATCTATGTAGCATCTGCCAAAGTATTATTAAAAGACCCGCAAAAGGGTGGTGGCGACAGTAAAGTGCTGGATGCCCTTAATATCTTCAGTGAAAAAAAGATTGTTGAAAATGAGATCATCGTACTCCGCTCTTCGGTAATACTGGAAGAAGTGGTGAGCAGTCTTGATATGTACAACAGTGTACACAATAAGGGCAATGTACGTACCGAAGAGCTCTATAAGGGCAATGCACCCGTTTGGTTCAGGGCGGTAGATAAGAACAATATTAACGGTGGTGGTACTTTTTATTTTGATGTTGACTGGAAAAAAAAACAGGTCCATATCAATAAACAAAATATCGCTTTTAACGATACAGTAAGCATTAATGGCAGTGCCTATTTTGTTGTGCCCAACCCGGAGTATAACCAATCTGTTACCGGTAAAAATTACTATGCGGTATTTAACAGCATACCCGGCGCAGCAGGTAATTTTGCCGGCGACCTTAAAGCCAATGCCACTTCTAATTCTTCTACTGTAATTGAAGTGAAACTGGAAACCCCGGTGCCGGAAAAAGGGGTTGATTTTTTAAACCGCTTATTTGAGGTATATAATATAGAAGCGGTACAGGATAAAAACCAGATTGCTGCAAAAACACTGGCATTTATCGAAAACCGTTTAAACCTGGTAGTAGGCCAGTTAGACTCAGTAGAAAAGAATATACAGAATTACAAAACCCGGGAAGCAGTATATGACCTCGGTAACCAGGCTTCGCTATACCTGGGTAATGTGAGTGAGCTCGATCGCAAGAACAGTGAAGTGGAGATACAGCTTGATGTACTGAAAGATGTTCAGCAATACGTGGATAATAAGGGTAAAAAGCCGGGTACGGTGCCATCGCAGATGTTGATCAATGATCCAACTTTATCAGGACTGATAGAAAAATTGTACGATGCCGAATTTCTGCTCAGCAAGGCTGAAAGTATCAATGGCGAAAAAAGTGATGCGGTCATAATGGCCAACCAGGCCGTTGGGCGCATTAAAAGCGATATAAGGGAGAACCTGGGAACCATCCGCAGCAATTTAAATGCGGTAAAAAGCAATGTCAATTCGGGTATTGCCATGAACAGCGGCCTACTTAGCCAGATACCCCGCAAAGAAAGAGGATTGCTGGAGATCAGCCGGCAGCAGGCTATCAAAAACAATATTTATACTTTTTTATTACAGAAAAGAGAAGAAACAGCCTTGTCTTCTGCCGGTACCACACCCGATCTGCGGGTACTGGAAAAAGGTGCCGCAGCAGGCCCCATTAAACCGGTTGCAAAAAACTTTTATTTAACGGGTTTGCTGCTGGGTCTGTTGATATCAGTAGCTTATGTGCTTTTACGGGAGCAGTTTAACCGCCAGATATTGTTTCGCACCGAGATTGAGGAAAAAACCAAAGTACCCGTACTGGCCGAAATCATGTATTCCAAATCGACCGATGCCATTGCCATTTCTGAAGGCAAGCGTACCATCATTGCCGAGCAGTTCCGCAGCCTGCGTACCAACCTGGCTTTTATGGGTATGAATGAAGAACATAAGAGCCTGCTGGTAACCTCCAGCATTTCAGGCGAGGGTAAAAGTTTTATTGCCCTTAACCTGGCTATGAGTTTTACCCTCACCGGTAAAAAAGTAGGGTTGATGGAGATGGATTTGCGTAAACCAAAGTTGAGTAAATACCTCGGTATAAAAAGAGACCCGGGCATTACCAATTTTCTCATTGGTAAAGCTACTGTTGAGGAAATCATTAAAACAACAATTTACCCCAACCTGTTTGTGATTTCTGCAGGGCCAATTCCGCCTAATCCAACCGAATTGATATTGAGTGCAAAATTTGGCGAGATGATGACGCTGCTGAAAGAAAAATTTGATTACATTATTATAGATTCGGCACCCATTGGGCCGGTTACCGATTCGCAACTGATCAACAAATATGCCGATACCACCCTGTTTGTGGTGCGGCATGCACATACGCCTAAAGTGTTCCTGCGTATGATAGATGATTTGTATAAGCAGGAGAAATTTACCAATATGGCACTTATTTTTAACGGACTAAAACCCAGGGGTTCTTCGCTTACCGGTGGCTATGGCTATGGTTATGGCAGTTATGGTTATGGTTATGGATACGGGTATGGCGGCAGCAGCGATGGCTATGGTTATTATACCGTAGAAGATAGTAAAGACAGCTGGAGGAATGGATGGGGAGTGATGAGGAAGCTGAAGGGAATGTTTAGGAAGAGTTAGGAGTCTTGAGTTAGGAGTTATTAGTTGGGAGTATAAAAAATATGTAGATTTATCAGAAGCTGTGAAGAAAGGATTTTAGCATAAAAGAATAAACTGGTATTCGCATAATAAATGGTGTTTCAAGATAGGTAATTTATTTTTTAAGGGGTTTAAAATTATCCATTAAAAAATTATCAATTATCCATTAAAATAAATAAAAATCCTTCTGTTACAGTTTCACTGTGACTGAGGGACAGCGAAGCTTTGCAAAGCCCCGAAACCCCCTGGCCTGAATTCTGATAAGGCGAGAGATAAATACCTCCAGAAGGGGGAAAATATAAGGGCTTTATGAATGCAGCGGATTGTTTTTAAAATGAATGACAATACACAATATTGGTACGCTGTACACACCCGGCCACGCTGGGAAAAAAAAGTAGCATCATTGCTGCAGGATAAGGGTATTAACAATTACTGTCCGCTTAACAAAATAATGCGGCAGTGGAGCGACCGTAAAAAGACTGTACTGGAACCCCTGTTTAAAGGCTATGTATTTGTACAGGTGGCCGAAGCCCTCAAATGGGAAATACTGACTACAAACGGCATTGTAAATTATGTACACTGGCTGGGCAAACCGGCCAAAATACAGGACAATGAAATAGATACCATTCGCCGTTTTTTACACGAATTTGCTGATGTTGAAGTATCAGAAACCGGTGTACACGTAAAAAATACGGTACAGGTAAAACAGGGCGTACTCATGAATTACAAAGGCATTGTACTGGAATTGCTGGGCAATAAAGCCAAAGTAAAGATTGAAAGTATGGGGATACAACTGAGTGCGCTTTTTGATTTGAAGAACCTGGAAGTAGTCAGTAGTCAGTAGTCAGTAGTTCGTACAACTTAAAAGTGCTTTTATTTTATAAAAGCTGCCTGCTTTCCCTGACTTCCGACTAATGACTAATAACTCATAACTCATAACCCACCCTCACGTTTTAACACTAACTTTATTTTATGAACCCCGCTAAACCAAAACCCATCTTTAATAAGCGCATTTTTTGGGATGTGAATTTTGAGGCATTGGATTACGACCTAAAATCGGCTTTTGTAATAGAAAGGGTATTTGAACGGGGTGATGTGGATGATATACGGCAGTGCAGAAGATATTATGGAGATGAACGGGTTACGCAGGTATTATTGAATGCAAAATATTTATCTCTTGCAACAACTTATTTAGCTGCAGCAGTTATTGACAGGCCTTTAACAGATTTCAGATGTTACAAACTCAGACAATTGAACCCGGGACTTTATCCTTATTAAAAAGGCTGATGCAAATGCCGGCCCTGCAGCACTTTTCATTGGTTGGCGGTACTGCGCTGGCATTGAAATACGGGCACAGAATTTCTATTGATCTGGATCTTTTTAGTCATATACCTTTTGATAACAATGAAATCATTGCTGACCTGGCATCTGAATTCGGTGATGAGTTTTCACTTCAGTTCAACAGGGAAAAATTCGGCATTTTTTGTTACATCAATGAAATAAAAGTAGACATCATTAAACACCCATTTATCCTTTTACAGGATGTGGAGTTACTGGAAGGTTTACGGATTTATCATACAACTGATATAGTTGCAATGAAAGTAAATGCCATTTTAGGCAGAGGAAAGAAAAAAGATTTTTGGGATATTTTTGAATTGTTACATCATTATAGTCTGCCTGATATCATTCAGTTTTATTATGATAAATTTCCTGATCAGCAATTAATAATCGGTATTCCTTATGCCCTTACCTATTTTGATGATGCAGAAGAAAGCGAAGATCCCATCAGCCTTAAAGGACAAACCTGGCCCGATGTTAAAAAATTTATTCAGCAAAAAGTAAGTGAATTTTTAAGATAGTATTAAAGGTATTAGGTTATGAGTTTTGTGTTTTGGGTTTTGTGTTTGTAATGCAGTCAACTCACTTTTATCTTACTTCTTATATTTCCTGCAATTAAATAAAATGAAATAAAACTGAACTGTTAGCATTCTAAAAGTGCCCCAACCCAAAACTCCAAACTCCTGACTCCTAACTTTTTTGTGTAGAATCGCCGGCATACTATCCCCATCAACCCCCGTTCCTGAAATACAGGCAATGGTAAAGAATATGTGCGAACTGCAAAAACATGGTGGTCCGGATGATGATGGGATATATACAGATGATGCAAATAACCTGGTTCTTGGTCATCGCAGGCTGGCATTAATAGATCTTTCGCCGGGCGGGCACCAACCTATGCCTTATGCCAATGACAGGTATTGGATAACATATAACGGCGAACTGTACAATTATCCCGAAATAAAATCCGAATTAATACTGGCAGGGTACACTTTTAAAACTGCCAGCGATACCGAAGTAATACTGGCTGCATTTGCTGCCTGGGGCATCAACGCTTTCAAACGTTTTAACGGCATGTTCGCCTTTGCACTCTGGGATAAAGAAAAAAAAACATTGTACCTGGTACGTGACCGGTCGGGCATAAAACCCCTGTATTATGGCGTAACCGAAAAAGGGCTCTGCTTTGCTTCGGAGATCAGGGCTTTTGCAACCGTACCCTGGCTACGGGCCGAAAATAAAAACTGGCCCGTGTACCTGCTGGCTTACGGACACCTGCCCGAACCTGTTACCACCCTGGCAGAAGTGAAGCCCATACCCAAGGGCAGTTTTTTAAGGTATGATGCCGGCAATAATAAATGGGATATTGAATTTTTTGCCTTTACCGGCTACCGGGAACTGGTTGCCAACCGGGAAGAAGCTAAAGCATTGATCCGGTTGGGCCTTTCAAAAGCTGTAGAGCGGCATTTAATAAGCGATGCCCCCATCGGCGTTTTTTTAAGCGGCGGACTCGATTCAAGTATCATGGCCATATTGGCTGCCACTTCTCAAATGTCGACCTTAAAAACCCTGTCCATTATTTTTGAGGAAGCAGCTTATTCCGAAAAAAAATACCAGTCGCTGGTAATAGATAAACTGCAATGTGCCAACTGGCAGCAAGTACTTACCGAAAAAGAATTTCAGCAAAACCTGCCCGGTATCATTAAAGCCATGGATATGCCGGGTTGTGATGGTATTAATACCTGGTTCATCAGCAAGGCTGCCAGAGAAAGCGGTTTAAAAGCAGTACTGTCGGGCGTTGGCGGCGATGAACTGTTTGGCGGTTATCCATCTTTTAACCGCATCAATACCGTGCGGGGGATTGAAAAAATATCATCAACACTTTTAAAAGCCGGACGGTATTCAGGATCAAAAAGAATAAAGCGGATGGCTTATTTAAGTTTAGGTGGTGCCAAAGGCCTCTATCTTTTTTTACGTGGTCAGTTTATTCCGGCTTCTATTGCCGGCCAGTTAGGTGCTTCGGAAAAAGAAGTATGGAGCATACTGGAAGATCAACCCAAACTGGATGGTATAAAAGGCCTTAGCCCCGGCAATCAGGCAAGTTGGATAGAATCGAATCTGTACATGCAGAACCAGTTATTGCGTGATGCAGATGTAATGAGTATGGCGCATGGGATTGAGATAAGAGTTCCTTTTCTCGACAGGGATTTTGTAGATCTGGCGCACAATATAAAATCGGATATTAAATATGCCGGCACTTTTCCCAAACAGTTGCTGATAGACAGTTTTAAAGATGATATGCCCGAACCTGTGTGGAACCGTCCTAAAATGGGATTTTCGTTTCCGTTTGCAGAGTGGATGGCAAAAAGCGAATTTGTACAGGATACCATGAATAAAGCCGGCAGTGCCGGTGCAGACAGTTTTAAAAAATTTGCCGATGGGCAAATGCATTGGTCGCAGTTGATGTCGTTACTGTTATTAAACGTCAGGCTGCAGTAGTGAGTCGTGAGTATGGAGTCTTGAGTCGTCAGTCTGTTACATTAACAAAAACTCATCAACCATTAACCATTAACAATTAACCATCAACCATTAAACCCAAAGTCCTCTTCCTTACACTTCGCATTTTCTCCGCCACAGGCGGTATCGAAAAAGTATGCCGGGTGGTGGGTAAGGCCCTTAGTGAACTGGTATTGCAGTATGGAGGAACAGTCAGAATATTTTCGATGTATGGAAAGGAGGAAGCAGTAGACGGCAATAGCTATTTTCCGCAAACAAAATTCAGCAGTTTCAGTAATAATAAAATCGGTTTTGTACACAAGAGTATTATGGCCGGTCGCCATAAAGATATTGTGCTGATGAGCCATGTAAACCTGCTCATACCGGGTATCCTCATCAAACTGGCGCATCCGCGGGTAAAGCTGGTGTTGATTGCGCATGGTATAGAAGTATGGCGGCCCATATCAGCCTGGAAAAAATACCTGTTGCGTAAGATCGATCTTTTTTTGCCGGTGAGTCATTTTACCAAAGACAAAATGAAAGCACTGTATGGCCTGGCCGAAGAAAAATTTTCGGTGATGAACAACTGCCTCGATCCTTTTTTAGAAAAGCCGCTTCAAAAAGGAAAGCCGGGTTATTTGATGGAGCGTTATGGATTA
>JANMWP010000110.1:0-2927 GCA_031394065.1 Chitinophagaceae bacterium | reverse complement strand
CAAAGCATACAACTGAGGCTGGGTAAACTTAGGCTCATCGCCTTCGTTATGCCCGTGTTTGCGGTAGCAAACCATATCAATAAAAATATCGCTGTTAAATTCCTGGCGGTAAAGTGTAGCAATTTCGCAGGCTTTTACAACCGCTTCTGCATCATCGCCATTAATATGAAAAACCGGTGCATGTACCATGGCCGCAATAGATGTACAGTAATCGGAACTGCGGGCATCATCAAAATCGGTAGTAAAACCAATCTGGTTATTAATTACAAAATGAATGGTGCCACCGGTGTAGTAACCTTTTAAACCGCTCATTTGCAAAACCTCGTAAACAACGCCCTGGCCTGCAACAGAAGCATCGCCATGTATAAGTATGGGAAGAATTTTATCGTAATCGCTGTTGTATAAAATATCGGCCTTGCTTCTGGCAAAGCCAATAACCAGCGGGTCAACCGCTTCCAGATGCGATGGGTTTGGCATCAGTTTTAAATGCACTTTTTTTCCATCAGCCGTTTCCACATCGCTACCAAAACCCAGGTGATATTTTACATCGCCGCTGCCCATGGTTGTATCCGGTACACTTGTTCCTTCAAACTCGCTGAATATTTGCTGATAGGTTTTGCCCATCACATTTGCCAGCACATTCAATCTTCCGCGGTGTGCCATGCCAATCACCACTTCTTCTACATTATTATTTGCAGCGGTGTTTATAATGGCATCCAGTGCAGCTATAGCCGTTTCGCCACCTTCCAGCGAAAAACGTTTTTGCCCAATGTATTTTGTGTGCAAAAACTTTTCAAACATTACACCTTCATTCAGCTTTTGCAAAATCCTTTTCTTTTGCGGCAGCGGCACAGGTTTCAGCATTGTTTGCTCAACGGCATTGGTAAGCCAATCCAATTTTACCTGATCGTTGATATAACCAACCTGCACACCAATATGGCTGGTGTAGCATTTTTGTAAATGCGCAATAATGCTTTGCAGCGAAGCATTTTGCATCCCTACAAATTTGCCGGCTGCAAATGTTGTATTCAGATCAGCATCTGTTAAACCAAAATTTGAAAGCTCCAGTTTTGCATGGCGGTCTTTGCGTTCCCGGATGGGATTTGTTTTAGCAACTAAATGTCCCTTTTTACGATAGGCACGTATGAGGCGAAAAACACCAAATTCTTTATCCAGTTGATTTACAGCAATGGCCGAACCATTAACAGCAGCTGCATTAGTAGTTGCTCCGGCATTGCTCACAGCAAAATCGAAACCTTCAAAAAATTTACGCAAATCAACATCTACACTCGCCGGGTCTTTTACAAAATCCTGGTATAAACCCTCTACATAAGACGGATGCGAATTGGTGATGTATTGAAAATCCTTCATAAAAAAGTTGAAATTTTTTGTACCCAGCTTCAATGCTTCTATTTAGCTTCATTGGCAATCTTTGATTTATTCAATTTATCTCTTTCAGTGAACGAGATAAATTGAATCACTCTTGTACCACATCAAAAAACTGAGCTGAAATTGGCTGCAAATATCGGTTAATTAAGCATTATTTGTTGCGGAATTTGAAAGCAATTTTCCGCATAACATGGCAACAATACCACTTACAATAACATAGCCGGCAAAACAATAAAAGCCAGGCTGTAAAATGGCTTTGGTACTTTCCATGGCGTTGGCACCTAAAAAAGCTACAAAAATGCTGATGGCAAAAACATCGGCCATGGCCCATTTACTGATGGCACTAACCAACCGCTGCCATTTTAAATCGGGTTGTTTACTCAGTAAAAGATAAAAAATGAGGCCCGATTTTATTAAAGGAACGATGATACCAAATAAAAAAATCAAGGTAAAAGGCCAGTAATTCGCATCAGTCCAAAGCTTTTCAAGCATGCCCAATACGCTTCTTTTTTCACTGAAGATGTTAAAATCTACAATATAATGAACCGATATATCGATGTGCAAAACATTCAGTATCCAGCCAAAACCTAATAAAACCAATGAAATAATATGCAATGCCAGTATCAGATACCTGTTCATTTGTATAATCTTATAGTGAAATAAAGGAGAAATTACGAATTTTTAAATTATCCATTATTAATTATCCATTTTTAATTGTATCTCCCTATCTTTGCAGCCCAAAAAATAGATTTTCATGGCAAATCATGCAGCGACCAAAAAAGATGTAAGACAAAGTGCAAAGCGTAACGAACGTAACCGTTATTATGGCAAAACAACCCGTAATGCAATACGTGATTTAAAAGCAAGCGAAAAAGCAGCTGCAACAGAAGCTTTTCCTAAAGTTGCTTCTATGATTGATAAACTGGCCAAGCGTGGTACCATCCATAAAAACAAAGCTGCCAATTTAAAAAGCAAGCTGGCTAAAAGAGTTAACGCCCAGGCAAAGTAATACTCTAATCTTTTAATAATATTAAAAGCCCGTCAATTACAATATTGACGGGCTTTTTGTTGATAATTAATCGGCTGTTACCGGTTAAAAAATGGTAATTTTACATCTTTGACTTTGCTATTTTCTATATGACTAAAAAACACATCCTGTCTTTACTGTTAAGCATTTTCAGTATTACAGCATTCGCCCAGGGAACAGAAACATTTACCAATATCCCCGCCAATTCGGGCACTTATACCACCAATAACTGGACAGGTGATAATGCATTACCATGGTCTGCCACTGATTCCCGTACCGACCAGGTTATGACTGGCAGGGCCATAACCATTCGCAACGGTTCTGTTTTCTGCAATGCCATTCCAAACGGCATTACTAATCTTAGTTTTAATCATAAACAGTTTTTTACCGGTAGCGGCTCAGTACTTCAGGTTTATATAAATGGTACATTGATTGGCACGGCTAATCCTACTACAACCCAGGCTACTGCCAGTTTTACCAATATAAATGTAAGCGGCTCTTTTAACCTGGA
>JANMWP010000038.1:0-2100 GCA_031394065.1 Chitinophagaceae bacterium | reverse complement strand
AACATTAGTATTGATGTTATTACACGCTACCTACTAAACAAAATAAACACTGGTTATCAGTACTTTAGTGTTATACTTTTTGTATTGTTTATTGCGTCAATGACATTTATTATTTATTATAATGTGTTATTTCTCCCCGTTGTAATTAAGGCAAGGCCCTCCCTCAGTCACAGTGTTTTTGCAGGGTAGTTATATAATGTTAAATTAATAATTTATTTATTACAAACAAAACTTATTTTGATATTTACCAGTCTATCTGCTCGGTTTTCCATAAATCATCAAAGGGGCTTACAATATTTACCAGTTGCTTTTTACTTACATGCAGGTAACGCTCGGTGGTTTTAATATCAAAGTGCCCAAGCAAATCTTTTATATACTTTATATCAGTTCCTTTGTCTAATAAATGCGTGGCAAAACTGTGGCGCAGGCTATGCACACCAACTTCTTTTTTAATGCCCGCTTTATTTTTTGCGTTGGTAAATATTTGTTGCACCGTTCGTATGGGATATGGCTTCAGGGTTTGCTCACTTTCAAATAAATAAACAGCCGGCTTTGGTTTGTATTCCTTTACATAATTTCTTAAAATATCCAGTACTACCGGGCTTAAATTTACATACCGGTCTTTTTTGCCTTTGGCACGGGCTATAAAAAGCTGCATGCGTTTGCTGTCTATATCTGCCATTTTAAGGTTTACAATTTCGCTAACCCTTAGTCCGGCACTGTAGGCGGTAAACAACATAGCCTTGTGTTTTTTGTTGGTTAAGGCATTAAAAAGCCGCCGTATTTCTTGTTCATTAAGCAGTTTGGGTAAAAGGGTTGGTTTCTTTGGCCGGGGTATTTCCCAAAAAAACTTCTCTCTCCCCAGCACCTGTTCAAAATAAAACTTTAATGCATTTAACCTGCTGTGCGCCGTATTTTCTGTAATGCCCTGCTTTTCCATGGTAAATACCATATATCTTTTAATGTCGGCAACAGTTAAATCGGCTACCGGCTTTGTTTTAAGCAATTGCAACAACTGCATAAATTCATTGCGGTAGGTGCGTATGGTTGATGCGCTGTAAGCTTTTAACTGCAGCATTTCAATAAAATTTTGCAATGCCTGCAGGTTTTGGGTACTTAGTTTTAAAGCCGTTGTTTCTATAACAGTTTTTTTTGCCGGCAGGGCTTTGTTGGCTGTTGGCTTATGCTTTTCAGCAGCCTGCTTTAATACAGGCAGGGTATTTTGTACCTTTTTTTGCTTTACTAAATACGCTTTCAGTAGTGTAGTATCAACAACAGCCTTATCTTTTAAATCCTCTGTTAATAATTGGTATGCCGTTTCAGTTAGTGGTATATACCAGCAGCCATTGGTTTGGCTCCATTTTACGCCGGCTTGTTTGCGTACAATTTTTTTCAACAGGGTATTTTTGGCAAAGTAAATACCAATGCATTCTTTGTTTCGGTGCAGTAAAGCCTTTAAAATAACAGTTTGCATAAATAAATATAAAAAATACTACACAATCTTCGCAAATATCTTCGCCTCACCCCGCTCCTGAAGGAGAGAGCCTGTTGCAATCCTTCGGGAGGATGAGGTTTATTACCACTTTGAGGTATTTTTTTCTCGTTTTTTCTTTTTATTTTGCCATTCGGTTTTAAGGCTTAAAAAAATATCCAACAGTATCCTCCCAAAAATCAATCGTTCAGGCATGAGAAATTTATCAGTTACTATGTAATTATTTTTTAACCATAAATTTCAAAAATCATGTCAAGTAAATCAGAAACCGGCCACACAAAAAATGTGTCCAATCTAAAAACACTTAATGGTTACCTGGCCTCGTTGGGGGCACAGTATAACCCAACAAAAAATTCTATTGTGCTTGCCCAATTGCAGGCCCTGCACACCAATGCTGAAAAAGCACTTAGCGATATCCAGAACGCTTTTTTCTCAACAACGTTTCTTCACAAATTTGTGTTTGGGCCCAGGACGTTGTGTTAGTTATTAAATTTATTTACACAACGGCCCGTACCGGACACGTTGCTGCAAAGATGTTACGGTACACCAGCATCGGCAAAAAAATTGTCTCTTATACAACTACTCCTCCCTTTTATCCCTGTTTTTTA
>JANMWP010000590.1:0-9268 GCA_031394065.1 Chitinophagaceae bacterium | reverse complement strand
GGAGAAATTTTATGGTCCGTTAAAGATGGTCCTCATTACAGTCCAAAATATCAGGAAGAAGGAATTCCATTTATTTCTGGTGGCAATATTCGTCCTACTGGAATTGATTTTAAAAATGCAAAATTTATTTCCAAAGAACTGCATGAGGAATTATCTAAAAGATGTAAACCAGAAAAATGGGATGTGCTTTACTCAAAGGGTGGAACAACAGGAATAGCAAGAGTTAATAATTATGACATTGATTTCAATGTATGGGTTCATGTAGCAGTTTTGAAAATGATTCCATCCGTTAACCCTTTCTATTTACAACATGCTCTTAACTCATTCCATTGTTATAAACAATCACAAAAATACACTCATGGAGTTGGCAATCAAGATTTAGGTTTGACAAGAATGATACTTATTACTCTTCCTTTTTGTTCAGTGAAAGAACAAGAAAAAATTGTTCAAGAAATTGAAAGCCGCCTTTCAGTTTGTGATAAGATTGAAGAAGCAATTGAAGACAGTTTACTTAAAGCAGAAGCATTGCGTTTAAGTATTATCAAAAAAGGATTTGAAGGAAAGTTGGTAAAGCAAAATCCGAAAGATGAATCAGCAGAAATTCTTTTAGCGAAAATTAGAGCAGAGATAAAAAAGAACAGTCCCGAAAAGCCGGAGAAGAAAGTGAAAATTAAAACGAGTAAAAAGAAAAAAGAATTAGCATGAAACACTTGCAAATACGAAACAGCACAGCAGAGTTTCTGATTTTCACTTCGCAGGCAGGTGAAAACACCATTGAGGTAATGGTGCAGGATGAAACCGTTTGGCTCACTCAAAAAATGATTGCCGCACTTTTTGACAGCACCAAACAAAATGTGGGGCAGCATTTCAAAAAAATATTTGAAGAAGGAGAACTTCAGGAAAATTCAGTTGTAAAGAATTTCTTTACAACTGCCGATGATGGTAAACAATACAACACAGCATTTTATAATTTAGATGCAATTATTTCTGTTGGCTATCGTGTCAATTCGCAAAGAGCCACACAGTTCCGTCAATGGGCTACTTCGGTGTTAAGAGATTTTGCCATTCGTGGCTATGTGTTGGATAAAGAACGGTTAAAGAACGGGGCATTTTTAAGCAAAGCATATTTTGACAATTTACTTGCTGAAATCAGAGAGATACGGGCAAGTGAACGGAATTTTTATCAAAAGATAACCGACATCTATGCAACAGCAATGGACTATAAGACAGATGATGCAGTAACGCAAACTTTTTTTGCATCGGTTCAAAACAAATTGCATTTTGCTATTCACGGCCACACCGCAGCCGAATTGATAGTAAGCCGTGCCGACAGTAAGAAAGAACGAATGGGTTTAACCACCTGGAAAAATTCACCGTCAGGAAAGATTATCAAGACCGATATTGTTGTTGCAAAAAATTATCTCACCGAAAAGGAAATAAAAAACCTTGACCGTTTTGTAACCATGTATCTTGACTATGCCGAAACACAGGCAGAAAGAAACATTCCAATGACCATGAAAGATTGGGCAGGGAAGTTAAATGCGTTTTTGCAGTTCAACGAAAAAGAAATTTTGAGCAATGCCGGTAAAGTAACACAAGCCATTGCCAAAGCATTTGCCGAAAGCGAATTTGAAAAGTATCGCATTGTGCAGGATAAATTGTTTGAAAGCGATTTTGACAAAGCCGTAAAAAAACTTACCGCACCAAAACAAATTAAAAAGAAAAAGAAATGAACGACAACAATACATCAGCCATCATAAGTAAAGTTTGGAGTTTCTGTAATCCGCTAAGAGATATTGGCGTTGGTTACGGAGATTACTTAGAACAACTCACCTACCTTTTGTTTTTGAAAATGGCAGACGAGTTTTCAAAACCACCTTACAACAGAAAACTTCCTATTCCGGCAGCATACAACTGGGAAAGTTTAACTGCAAAACGAGGCGATGAATTGGAATTGCACTACACAAAATTGTTGAGTGAGTTGTCAAGACAAAAAGGAATCCTTGGGCAAATATTTGTGCAAAGTCAAAACAAGATTAAAGAACCTGCCATGCTTTTTAAAATCATTGACATGATTGATAAAGAGCAGTGGGCAACTTTAGGAGCAGATATTAAAGGAACAATTTACGAAGGGCTGTTAGAGAAAAATGCAGAGGACACAAAAAGCGGTGCAGGGCAATACTTCACACCACGGGCTTTGATTCGTGCAATGGTGGAATGTGTGCAACCGCAACCAAAGAAAACAATTGCAGACCCGGCTTGCGGCACAGGTGGATTTTTTCTTGCTGCTTATGATTTTATTGCAAAAGCCCGCCCGGATGACCCGGTCGGACGGGGAAATTTAGATAAAGACCAAAAGCAGTTTCTGAAATTCAAAACATTTTTCGGAAACGAAATAGTTGCAGGCACAAGGCGAATGTGTTTGATGAATATGTTTCTGCACAACATTGGCGACATTGACAGCGAAAATTTTATTTCACCTGCCGATGCGTTGATTGCAACTTCACCTGTTACTTACGATTATGTTTTGGCAAATCCACCATTCGGAAGAAAGAGCAGCATGACTTTTACCAATGACGAAGGCGAACAGGACACAGATGATTTAACTTACAACCGTCAGGATTTTTGGGAAACCACAAGCAACAAGCAATTGAATTTTGTGCAGCACATCAGAACCATGTTGAAGTCAACAGGACAGGCAGCCGTTGTTGTGCCGGACAATGTTTTGTTTGAAGGTGGTGCAGGTGAAACAGTTCGTAAAAAATTAATGGAGACAACTGAACTTCACACCATACTTCGTTTGCCGACAGGAATATTTTACAAGCAAGGTGTAAAAGCAAATGTGTTTTTCTTTGACAACAAAGTAGCATCAAAAGAACATTGGACAAAAGAAATTTGGTTTTACGATTTCAGAACCAACATTCATTTTACGCTAAAGAAAAATCCGTTGAAGTTGGAAGACCTTAGCCATTTTATCACTTGCTACAATCCAAACAACAGACATAAGCGGAAAGAAATTTTTAACGCAGAAACAAATCCCGAAGGCAGATGGAGAAAATTTTCTTACGATGAAATTATTGCAAGAGATAAAACTTCGCTTGACATCAGTTGGATAAAAGATAAGTCACTCACAGACCTTGACAATCTACCCGACCCTGATGTATTAGCCGGTGACATCATTGAAAACTTAGAAGCAGGTTTGGAAAGTTTCAGAGAAATAATGCTGACGATAAATGGAAAATAAAAAGCCAACGCTGCAAGTCAGGCACATTTGCAAGGCACACAAACCTAATAATTGCATCATGACTGGAGGACAATAGGCGAAGTCTCTAATAGCCAACGCCACAAGGCAAGCACATTGGCAGGCACACAAAACCCACAGCACAAAAGCCAACCTGCCAAAGAGCTTGCCTTCTGCTCGGCTTGGGTAACAGTCTTTAGGTTGACACAGTTAAGAATGCAACACTCTACCAATGGACAGAGGAAAGGGCGAACGTACAACAGGGGGTTTGCCAAAATACGGGCAGACGGAAGTTATCTTCGGCTTTTTGTAATTCTATTGTGCTTCATATCGGGCTGGACATTATCTATTTAGCTTTTTGTTGTTATCTTCAACTTCAGTTTTTCAATCATCATCGGTACCGGGCGGACGGAATACTAATTCCCGTACTTCGGCAAGCCCTGTCGGTTGTTGTACGCTATTCCCCCGCCGGTTCAATAATCTAACGCAACGCTAAAGGTTGAATTGAGTATCAGTAAGTTAATGACTAATTTTTGCCAATACCCTCGTAAGAACCAATGTGGGAGGGTGTTGGCAAAAATTGGGAATGATAAAAAAGAGAATAAAACATTGATTTTTAAAGCCTAAAACGTTGCGTTAGAACATTGAACCCGCCCCCACGACCACTATTTGGACTTGGCCATTGAAAATAAAAAGGTTAAAGATGTTGTACATTTGGACAACTTTTGTATCTTTGAAACTTGGAAGCAAATCAAAAAATACGGACAATCATTTTTTACAAAGATTATTTTGCTGACTTCTTTGTGAAACAACGCAAAAAGGTAAAAGACAAAATAGTTTGGACTTTTGACTTGATTGAACTCATCGACAAAGTTCCCGAAACTTATCTCAAACATTTAGAAGGAACAGACAAACTATTTGAGATTAGAGTTCAAAGTGGTAGCGATATTTTTAGAATATTTTGCTTTTTCGATGAAGGAAGTTTGGTTGTTCTTGCAAACGGCTTTCAAAAGAAAACCCAAAAGACACCGAAACAAGAAATAAAAAAGGCATTAAAAATAAAAGCAGAATATTATGAAAGCAAATAAAAATATTAAGACACTTGCCGAATTTAAGGACAAGCATTACGGCAAAATTGGTTCTGCCAAACGTGACAAATTAGACAAAGGTTTTGAAGCATTTAAACTTGGTGCTTTAATTCATGAAGCAAGACTTGAGCAAGGTTTGACACAAGAACAACTTGCAGACAAGTGTGGGACAAACAAAGCATACATTTCAAGAGTTGAGAACAACCTAAAAGACGTACGTATTTCGACTTTGCAGAAAATTGTTGAACTTGGTTTCGGTGGACAATTACAGCTATCAATCAAACTGTAGGGCAATAAAACAGCGTACAACACGAACTGTGTAAAAAACCAAATAAATTAAGCAATTTTTTACAAAAATTATCTTGGTATAAAACCCCCGATTTTACTACTCCAAATACCTGCTTTAATAATTTGTTACACACTGCAATGATGGATAGTTTTTTGTTTTTGCCTTTGTTGGTCTTCCATTTTCGCTTTAATTGGTCTTCCATTTATTTCACCAGCCCATTCTCCAACCTGAAAGTGCCGTGTTTTTCACCAACAAGCGAACTATGGGATGTCTCAAATAATTTTCTTTAAGAATATCTTATGTTTGTTGTATGAAAGCTATTTACCCAACCGGGTGGCCGCTATCCTTGATTGAAAACCTCTATTACAAAATGATAATTACAAAGACATCATTATTGATGCACTACGATTCGCAATAAAGGAAAGGAGAATTAATCTTATTGCTTTCGTCATCATGAGTAAAAAACAATTATGCAGAAATTAATGCACTATAGAAAAAACAAAAATATATTATAATGAAAATCCAAGTTCCTCTTGCTAAGGGTTTTACTACGAACCAACGTAGGCGGACCGGGTTTATGCGATATTATTTCGTTATCCTTGGAATATTATACATGCTTGTTGCAGCAGTAGGCTTCACCCCTAGCTACCAAGCACACTTTGCCGGGCAGTATCACATTTTTCCAATTGCACACATTCATGGTGCACTGATGGCGATGCTTTTATTTTTGTTTTTGGCCCAAACTTATTTTGTTGCTTCCGATAACATGGCACTCCACCGCAAGTTTGGTATGGCTTCATTGATTATCGCTCCCTTAGCTTGGGCTTCAATGCTTCTTGCAACCAGGCGTCCATTGGTTGCTGAAATTCTTCCGATCGATCACTTTCTTTTTGATGTACTGCTTGTTCAGTTGATGCTAATCATACTATTTCCCCTATTATTCGCTTGAGGAATTCTGGCACGTAGAAAACCAGAGATACACAAAAGAGTTATGGTCTTTTTGATCTTGATAATCCTTCAAGTATCGATAGACCGAATGCGTTGGCTACCTAACTTTGATTTACCCAAGCACTTTGGATCAGATATTTATGTTTATTTATTATTGTTGCCTTTATTAATTTTTGATTTAATTACTATAGGGCGTATCCATAAAACAACTTTGATCTGTCTTACAATTCTGCTGGCGGCTCATTTAGGGGTATCGCTTTTATTTGGATCTACAAGCTGGCATAAGTTCGCTTTTAACGTCACTAATTTAATGCGATAATTGTTTCAGCGGGGTTTTCACAGCATTTACTGGCAATAAATTATATACTTCGGTGAAACCCCGATACAGCCCGGCCTTCGATTAAAATAAACCCATCTTACAAATCTTTTTCGTCCTTGTTGGTCGCCCAAACTTAACAAATTTTATTATCTCTTACGAACCGCCGCAGCGTGGTCTCATACCTGCTGCTATCACGAACCGAAATATTTTTTATGCCATAGAAATCCCCGGCTCTTGCATGGCGGAGTTTACGTTCTTTTAATTTGATGGCACCAACTCCGGCAGAAAAGTTGATGCTAAACTTAACCCACTGTCTATTGAGTTATTTTACACCTGCCGTATTTTATCAGAAGTTTGATTACATCCACTACAATCCATTGAGAGCAGGATTATGTAAGTTTGCTGAGGAATATAAATATTCTTCTGCGAGGTATTATGAAACGGGAGTTGATGAATTTGGGTTGTTTACGCTGCTACCGATTTAAAATGATTTGGCTTATCTGATTTTGGATCAAACTTTCCAACAAGCTTAATGTTGTTGGTGAAAAACACCAACAACGGCAGTGCACGGGAAGACCAACAGCGGCGTAAAAGGAAAACAACATATTAAACCGTTACATTAAAAAAGTGTAGCGATTTTTTTATTGCAAATTTTTAATCATTGCCTTTAGCTCTTTATCGGAGATATTATCAAGTTCAGATTTATCGTAAATGGTAAGTAAAAAAACGCCGGTATCATCAATCACCACATAAGTAATAAGCCTTGCCCCACCGCTTTTACCTTTATTTTTAGAAGCTATTGCAATGCGTATTTTATAACAATCATTACCCAATGGCCTACCAGTAGTAGGATTGTTTTTAAGCTTAGTAATTAAGTCGGCATATTCTTTTTTAAGCGACGGAATTTTTTTAATTAGCCGCTTAATTTCCTTTTCAAATTTATGGGTAGGTATAATGTTATAGTTCATTCAATAATTGTTCAGCAGTTTTTAATTTTATTTTACCCTGCTTGTGCAGCTTCACTTCGTCCATAGCCTCTTTTAAATCTTGCATAAGCTTTGCACCAGCATCAGACATAGGCTGTGCTTTAATGTAAGATTGGCTGCCAAAAAATTCCATTACAAAAGGAACTTTGGCTTCGTTGCGGATGTCTACTAATACTTTCATATCATTTATTTTTTAAGCATTGCTTGCATTTGGCTTGTAGCCAAAAAGGAATCAAGAAAAGTATAAACTACTTCTTTATTTTTATCGGAGAGTTTAGAAATTTCTTCTATTCTTTTGAATGTATCTCCATCAAACTCTAAATCTGTTTTACCAATTAAGCAGTCCAGTGATACATTTAAAATATCAGCAATTTTTGCCGCAATATCAATAGAAGGTTTTACCTCGTTACGTTCGTACCTGCCGTAAGCATCCCATCAATACCAAGAAATTACCCACTTCCGATTGAGATAGTTTTTTCTTCTTTCCAATCTGTGTTAAGCGTTCACCAAACAGCATAATTGTAATTTTTACCATATAAAAATGCCTTATAAATCAAATCTAAGCAAAATATTTGTAGGTATAAAATTTTGTCCCAGCGGGGTTTTCACAGCACTTCGTGGCAATAAATTATATACTTCGGTGAAACCCCGATACAGCCCAGCCTTCAATTAACACAAACCCATCTTACAAATTTTTTTTATTTCACCATTATACTGTTTTGGGTGTATTGCCGCAATTGGTTAGTTTTAAGGTGCGGCAATACAAAAGTTGTGCTTCACCCAAAACGGTATTCCGATAAATGAAAATCATTACATGGAATTGCAATATGGCTTTCAGGAAAAAAGCCGACTTTATTCTAACACATAAGCCAGATATTTTAATTGTTCCAGAATGTGAGCATCCTGATAAATTATTATTTCCTGTTGACACACCAAAGCCAACAGACACTTTATGGTTTGGTAAAAATCAAAACAAAGGACTTGCTATATTTTCATACAGTAACTTTCGTTTTAAAGTTCTTAACAATCACAATCAGAACCTGCAAATGATTATTCCAATTGCCGTAACCGGCGGACAATTTAACTTTAACTTATTTGCAATTTGGGCTAACAACCCTACCGACCGGGATGGACAATACATTGAACAAGTTTGGAAAGCTATTCATCATTACGACAGTTTGCTAACAGACACAAAAACAATTCTTGCTGGCGACTTTAACAGTAATAAAATTTGGGACAGAAAGCACCGGGAAAGTAATCATTCCAATGTTGTAAAACACTTAGAAGACAAAGGCATATTTAGCACATATCATTTGCATCATAAACAGTTACAAGGCACAGAAAAACATCCGACACTTTACATGTACCGGCACAAGGACAAACCGTACCACATTGACTATTGTTTTGTTTCGGCAGACTTAGCGAAAAAACTTCAATCAGTAGAAATTGGCGACTATAACTTTTGGACAAAATATAGCGACCACGTTCCTGTAATTGTTACATTTGATGACTGCTAAGAGTACAAGGCAGAGCGTACAACATTGGGCGGTCTATTTGGGTTCCATCTTTGTATTATTTATGGCAGTATTGCCGCTTCACAATCACAGGGTGCCGATAAATATTTTCATCAGATGAATGCCATCTGGAATGGTATTACATTAGGATTTGCTGCAGTTGGCTATTTAAGCGCAAAAAAAGAAAGCGGCATAAGTTATGAACAGTCTTTAAAAAATCAGGCAACTATAGAAAAAATATTTCTCTTTAATACCGGCCTGGATGTGGCTTATATTGCTGCTGGCTTTTACCTGAAAGAAAGATCAAAAAATACTGTAAAAAAACCGGAGCGGTTAAAAGGTTTTGGCGAAAGTGTAGCCTTACAGGGCGGTGCATTGTTATTGTTTGATGCCATCATGTACAGCATTCACAACAGCCACGGTAAACAATTATACAATATGGCTGATAAAGTACAACTGGCTACAACTGCCAATGGTATTGGGATTGTGGTAAAACTGTAGCTATTCTGTTGCATCATATACGCTATGGAAAAAGATGAATGTGCGGTGTTGATTTGGAGCAAATGCCGACAGCCAAATTACTTTGATCTGAAAACATATCCTTTAAATCTTTCGTAGCTTTACTGAGTTATGAGACAAAGAATTTATATTGATACCTCTGTAATTGGCGGTTATTTTGATGAAGAGTTTGAAGAACCCACAAGACTGCTTTTTAACAGGATAACAAATAAAGATTTTGATATTTATTTCTCGGAAGTAAATGAAACAGAACTGATATTAGCACCTCAGGAAGTACAAGATGTAAAAAAATTGATTCCAATAGATTGTTACAAATATGTAGAACTTAATAGTGAAGCAAAACAATTAGCAGAAACGTATATAA
>JANMWP010000723.1:0-4276 GCA_031394065.1 Chitinophagaceae bacterium | reverse complement strand
AGATGCATGCCTTCTTCTACAGATAAAAATTCAAACCTCAGTGCTTTTTGATATAGGTCATTTAATTCCATACTTCCTCCATTTGTGTAATAAACAACAAAAATACATCCAATAGGTTGTAAATTCGAATGAAGATTGCATGCAAAAAATTTGTTTCACCATATTATTGCTTTTTGTACTGGCAAATACACACGCACAGGAAATATTACCTCAAAAAGAAGCAAAATTTATAACCAGGTTTCCATTTAAACAATTCAGCGGCGGTGTAATGGTACTGCAGGCCCTGTTTGCCAATATACCCGATACTTTAAATTTCATTTTAGACAGCGGTAGTGGAGGTATTTCACTCGACTCAGCCACCTGTGCCGAATTTAATATTCCCTTAAAACCCAGCGATACAACAATAACCGGAATAGGAGGCGTACGTAAAGTTTCTTTTGCTTTTGATCAAAGCCTTACCCTGCCGGGACTGAAAATAGAGCATCTTAATTTTCATGTAAATAATTATGAAGTATTAAGCAGTGTATATGGCGAAAAAGTAGACGGCATTATCGGCTATAGTTTTTTCAGCCGCTATATTGTTAAAATTAATTTCGACAGCAGTATCCTTGAAATTTATAGCCCCGGAAAAATTGATTATCCTAAAAACGGCACCACACTGCATCCTGCATTTACCAATCTGCCTATTCAATGGCTTAATATAAAAGATAAAAGAAGCCTTGGCTTCAATTTTTATTTTGATACCGGTGCTGGCCTTTGTTTGCTGATGAGTGAAAAATTTGCATCAGACAGCGGAATTTTATTAAGCAGAAGAAAGCCTGTTATTACACAGGCAGAAGGGATGGGAGGCAAAATTCAAATGCGCCTTACGCTCATTAAAGAAGTTAAAGTAGGCCCCTACAGATTCAGGGCAGTACCAACTTATTTGTATAAAGATGATTACAATGTAACCTCTTATCCCTTTACTGGCGGGCTTTTAGGCAATGACCTGTTGCGCCGGTTTAATATGATTTTCAATTATCCAAACCACGAAATACATTTGGAACCTAACACGCATTTTAATGAAGACTTTGATTATGCCTATACCGGGTTAGGAATTTATTTTGTAAATGGAAAAATAATGGTTGAGGATGTTATTGCCGGCTCGCCGGCCGATAAAGCACACTTTAAAATAAATGATGAGATAATTGCGGTAAACAAAAACTTTTCTCTTAATATGCAGGCCTATAAGTATATTTTACAAAAACCGTTTGAAGCCGTAAGTGTTTTGATAAGGCGTGATGGAATTTTAAAAGAACTTACCATTAATACCATAAGTATCCGTTAAACCTCTTGTCTTTTTTGTTCTACTCCGTACATTTGCACATGATTCAATTCGAAAAATTTGAAATAGCCAACGGATTAAAAGTGTTGGTTCACCAGGATGTAAGCACACCCATGGCTGTTGTTAATGTTTTATACGATGTAGGCGCCCGGGATGAAGACCCCGCCAAAACCGGATTTGCTCATTTGTTTGAACACCTGATGTTTGGCGGAAGTGTGAATATTCCGGTTTATGACGAACCCTTGCAACTTGCCGGGGGCGATAATAATGCATCTACCAGCAACGACCTTACTAATTATTATTGTGAGTTACCTGCCGAAAACCTTGAAACTGCTTTTTGGCTGGAGAGTGACAGGATGCTGTCGCTTGCATTCGGCAAAAAAAGCCTGGAAGTGCAACGCAAAGTTGTTTGCGAAGAATTTAAAGAGCATTATTTAAACAAGCCTTATGGCGATGTATGGAAAGAGATAAGAGAACTTACCTATACCGTTCATCCTTACAGGTGGATGACGATTGGTGCCAAATTGAGCCATATTGAAAATGCAACCCTGGATGATGTGAAAGCATTTTTTAAAAAGCATTATAACCCCAGCAATGCTATTTTGGTTGTTGCAGGTAATGTTACTATGGAGGAAGTAAAGCGCCTTACCGAAAAATGGTTTGCCCCAATTCCGGCCGGGGAAAAATACATCCGCAACCTGCCGGTTGAACCAAAGCAAACCGCAGCCAGATCAAAAACAGTAAAAGCAAATGTGCCGCTGGATGCTTTGTATAAATGCTGGCATATTTATCCACGAACAGATATGCGTTATTATACTGCCGATCTGATAACCGAAATTTTAAGCGGAGGTGGATCATCCCGTTTGTTTCAATCGTTGGTAAAAGAAAAACAACTGTTCAGCAATATTGAGTGTTATCATTTGGGCAGTACAGATGCAGGCCTGTTAACCATTGAAGGTAAACTGGTAAAAGGAGTAAAGATGGAAGATGCGGAGGCCGCCATTAATGAGGAGTTGATAAAATTGCAGCAGGATGGTATCAGCCAGCGGGAACTGGATAAAGTGAAAAACAAAACCGAAAGCATGATTGCTTTTGAAGATATGAGCATTACCAACCGTGCCGCCAGCCTGGCCATGTATGAATTGATGGGTGATGCAGATTTGATAAACAAAGAACTGGACAGATACCGGGCTGTAACTGCTGAACAAATAATTCAGGAATGCAAAATTATTTTTGAAGAAAAGAATTCTAATACACTTTATTATTATTCCAATAACTAAATATAGATGAACCGAAAATCGCCCCCAATTATAAAAGATGCCATTGAGTTTAACCTGCAGCTTAAGCCCTGTAAAACATTTATTTTAGATAATGGAGTACCAGTTTATACCATTGATGCAGGTGCACAGGAAGTTGTGCAGGTAGAGCTGGTTTTTTATGCCGGCAACTGGTTTGAGCAACAAAGGTCTGTAGCAGCAGCCACTAATTATTTATTAAAGAACGGCACATCAAATAAATCTGCTTTTGAAATAAATGAAGAGTTCGAATATTATGGTGCTTACTGCAACCGTTCCTGTTTTAATGAAACCGCTGTTGTTACTTTGTCTGCTTTAACCAAACAATTACCTGCTATTTTACCTGTAGTTAGGGAGATGATTACCGATTCGGTTTTTACTGAAGAAGAACTTGATATTTATAAACAAAATTCAAAACAAAGGCTGAAAGTTAATTTACAAAAAAGTGATTTTGTAGCCACCCGGTTAATTGATGCTTACCTCTTTGGCGAAGATCATCCTTATGGCAAATATACCAACCCCGAAGACCTGGATGCTTTAAACAGCCAGCTGCTTAAAGATTTTTTTAATCAGTATTATCTTAATGGGCAGTGTGTAATTTTTGTAAGCGGTAAATTACCTGCTGATATTGAAACACAGTTGAATAATGCTTTTGGCAATCTGTCATTAAAGCCTTTCAACAACCAGCTTTCAACAATCATGCAAACCCCGGCTGCAGAAAAAAAATACCGCATACAAAATGATGCAGATGGAGTACAGGGTGCCATTCGTATTGCCAGGCATTTCCCAAACCGCCATCACCCCGACTTTATGAAAGTGATGGTGTTGAATACGGTATTTGGTGGTTTTTTTGGTTCGAGGCTTATGAGTAATATCCGTGAGGACAAAGGATATACTTACGGCATACACAGTTATGTTCAAAATCATATTCACGAATCGGCGTGGATGATAAGTACCGATGCAGGCAAAGATGTTTGTGAAGCAACCATTGAAGAAGTGTATAAAGAAATGAAATTGTTACGGGAAGATTTGATTGATGAGGAAGAATTGTTGTTGGTACGTAATTATTTGATAGGAACCATTCTGGGAGATTTAGACGGTCCGTTTCATATTATGGGCCGCTGGAAAAATCTCCTTCTGAATAATCTGACTGATGATTATTTTTACCGGTCAATAGAAACGATAAAAACAATTTCGGCAGAAGAACTGCGGGAAATGGCAAAAAAATACCTGAATCCCGAACAATTTTACGAATTAGTTGTAATTTAAGGATATGAAAAAATGGTTTTTTAAAGTACTGGTTTGTTCGGTAAATGTTTTTATTCTGGCGTATATTTTACCAGGTATCAGCATTGTTGATTTTTTTACAGCCATCATTGTAGCTGTGGTGTTGTCTTTGCTGGATGCCATTGTAAAACCACTCCTCATCATACTTACATTGCCTGCCACCATTTTAACACTGGGTCTTTTTCTGTTTGTAATTAATGCCGGTATTATTTTACTGGATGATTATTTTGTACACGGCTTTGTGGTTAAAAGCTTCTGGCATGCACTGCTCTTTGGTGCAGTACTTTCCTTCTTTAATTCACTGGTACATAAAAGAGCTTTTCCGGATGAGAAGAAAAATATAAATCAACAGCAATAAAAAAAGAGTACG
>JANMWP010000722.1:0-3777 GCA_031394065.1 Chitinophagaceae bacterium | reverse complement strand
GCAAAGGTAAGAGGGTTTGGGGTTATCAGTTAGTGGTTGATATTAGCGAAGTAGTTTTTTCCTAATTCCCAATTCCTAATTCCTGCCCCCTATTCTTCCACTATCATACTGTTATATCCTTTTAAAAAAATGGCACCCAGGTTTTTGTATGGCGGTATATAATTATCCCAGCTCTCCCTGATGGAATTATTGGAATCGGCAGCAAATAATTTAGTTAGTGATGCCCACATGTTTTTCCAGACTAATTTGCTGCCCGATTCGAAAGTTTGATTTAAGTAATTCAGGATTGGCCGGTTAATATCGCCTGCACCAATTTCTTTGGTTGATATAATATGAGCATCCGGATTAATGTCGATAATGGCATTTAAATTTTTGAAACCGCCGCAAGAGCCCAGCATTACAATTTTGGCATTTCCTTCCATGCGTTTGATGGTTCGGGGCAACCAGTAGCTATGCCCACGATGCACAACCACAGCAGGCTGCATGTTGTTTTCAAAAAGGTAATTATTTAAATGAATTTGTGCACTGTCATCCAGGTTGGCATCATTATCAAGCGGGCGGTTGGCATAAATCCATACATTTCCTTTTTTTGATCTTATTTCGTACCACTCATCATTGGAAGTAATGATCCATTCTTTAGGCGAAAATGAGCTGATGAATGAAGGGAAAAAAGTTTTACCATCCTTATCGCCATACCAATAAACCTGCTGTATAATTCTGCCGCTATCGTCCTTTAAATCCTTGTTTTCAATTTCGTAAATAGAAGGAATACCCAGTAAACCGGTAAGGTCAATTTTATTGGTTGTATCGGCCGACAGGAAAATTGTTTTTAACAAGCCGTAAATGGTTTTGCCCCTGATATTGTTTTTTTCAATACAATCGTTTTCATTTGAAACTACATAACTGAGAATGGTGTTTTGTAATTTTGTATCTGTAATACTGCTGTACGAATCAGCTACGTCAATGGCGTCTTCCAGGTTAGCGGTATTATCCAGGTTGGCAATAAAACCACGCATTAAAGTTTCGGATGAGCTTGCGGGCATGTAACTTAAAAAATTGTCGAGTTTATTAAAATTGGCTGCCATTTTAATAAATTTTTTAAAAAAGTCGAAATGTACAGTAAGCAGCAAAGAGTCTGTTCTGGGTTCTTTACCAAGCCGCTGTAAAAAACGCTGGTAACTGTGCTTGTAACTTGATGTGTAGATATCATTTTCGCTCATTACCATCATATAGTATAAGTCAACAGCCGATAAAGAATCTGTTGCCCGCATGCGTATATTGATATTGCTTAAATCATGCAGCTCGTTTATTGGCGTAACAAAATGCTGAATGGCTTTACTTTTTAAAACCTCTCTTAAGCCGTTTGCGCCAAACATGGCAATGGGCGTGTCTTTGGCAGCAGATGTCATTCTTTTAAAATACTCAATTTCTGTTTGTACAAGGAGTTTAAAATATCCAATGCTATCGTAACCGGTTTCTCCATTACCTAAATATTGTTTTATACTTTCTACCGTCTTTCTTCCTTTTAAAATATCATCTAAAAATGGAAAGTACAAAAGTGCATTCGGCATTTTGCTGAGTTCTGCAATTGTTTTTACCAAAGGATTGGTATTGCGGTGTATTAACTTTCCCAATTTTGAATTGGAAGCCTGTGCAATATTATATATTGTGGTAGGATTAATTTCACAACTTTTTACTACCAGTGAATCAGCAAAATTTTCGCTGATATAAGGCTCAATGGTTTGCAGAATTTTTTCGGGATACAGTGTACAATATTTTAAGTACACTATGTTTTTACTTTCGGCATATCCAGGGTTTTCTAAAAATATATCCAAAAGAATTTTACCAACAGCATAAGGAACTTTGCCAATTTCGGCACTCATGCTGATGCTGTCAATATTCTCTTTCATTATTTTTTCAAAAGTTTCAACCAGCAGCGGCACATAAACCGGATTAAAATCTTTGGAACGGTAACCGTATTTAAAACCTTTCAACAGGCTTTCAATATAGCCCAGGTATCTTATTTTTTGATTATTGGTAACCAATTTATCATTCAGTTCTACAAAATCCTCCAGTTCATCAATCTTCCTGGTCATAATATCGTTGATAGCCAGGTTTATTTCCGGTTTATGAGTAAGGTTGATCAGGCCATCAGGCTTTCCATCCAGCCGGTCAAGCAATAGTTGTTCTTCATTGATTTTATCATGAAAAAGTTGACGGTAAATGGGTACAATAACCGAATCCTGTGCAGCAAAAACAGCAGTAAAAGGGATAAACAGTAAACAGCTAAGTAAACATTTTTTCATAGTTCAAATCTTGGGCTCCGTTATAAAATTACAGTTGTAGCCGCACATATATCGCTTTGGGGGTTAAATTTATTGTTAACGCACTGTTTTCAGTTAACAATTTAATAATACAAAACAATATACAAACAACGTTCCTGATTGATGGTAAAGACTATTTTTGCGTTGTATGAGTGTAACAAATACTGTTAAAAAAATACTAATTGCCGATGATGAACCTGATATACTGGAAATCATTCAATACAATCTGCAGAACGAAGGCTACGAAGTAGCTACAGCCAAAAACGGAAACCAGGCCATTGAACAGGCAAAACGTTTTAATCCCGACCTCATCATCCTGGATATTATGATGCCCGGTAAAAATGGTATTGAAGTTTGTAATATCCTGCGCATGCAACCGGCTTTTAATGATACACTCATTATTTTTTTAACGGCATTAAGTGATGAAGGAACAGAAGTTAAAGGCCTGGAAACCGGTGCCGATGATTTTGTTACCAAACCGGTAAGTCCCAAAGTGCTGGTTAGTAAAGTAAATGCACTTTTCAGAAGGGTAAATAAAGAAGAAACGGGCAATTTGCAGATTGGCGATTTAAAAATAGACCGGGAAAAATATCTTGTAAATTATCAGGGGCTGGATATTATTCTTGCACGTAAGGAATTTGAATTGCTGGCATTGCTGGCCGGTAAACCGGGCAAGGTTTTTTTACGCAACGAAATTTTAAACCAGGTTTGGGGAACCGAAGTGATTGTTGGCGACCGCACTATTGATGTACACATCCGCAAGATTCGCCAGAAATTAAATCTTGATTGCATTACTACTGTAAAAGGCGTTGGTTATAAGTTTGATCTGTAAAGAAGGTTCATAGTTAATGGTTAATAGTTGATTGTTGTTTACTTTCGTATCGTTCTTTACGATGAGCCATTAACTATTAACCATTAACAAAAGAATGCCTACTTCAAAAAATTTTTCTCCGCAGCAATTGGCTGCATTAACGGCACTTGGCCTGGCTGTGCCCATAGCAGCCGGTATATTTGTTTTTAAGCCTGTCTGGTGGATAGCTTTATTATCATTCGTTGTAATCTTTATCGGTTCTTATGGCCTGGTTGTTTACACACTGCAAACTTTCATCTACCGAAAAATAAAACTCATTTATAAATTTATTTATCAAACCAAGGCCAGCAAAAAAGAAGAATTTTATTACAAAAATATTCTTCCGCAAAAAAGTATTGATGAAGTGCGGGAAGATGTGGAAGCCTGGGCAGAACAGCGCAAGGCCGAGATAGAACTGCTGCAGCAAAACGAAGCCTACCGCAAAGAGTTTTTGCAAAATCTGAGTCATGAATTAAAGACACCCATTTTTGCCATACAGGGTTATGTTGAAACGTTGCTGAACGGAGCTTTGGAAAAGCCCGAAGTAAATAAAAAATTTCTGCAAAGCACTTCCCGAAATATTGACAGGCTGGTTAACCTGGT
>JANMWP010000721.1:0-6071 GCA_031394065.1 Chitinophagaceae bacterium | reverse complement strand
GGGCAAAAAAGCAGCCTGATTTCTTTTCTTCATCACAGGTTGTTTAATAGCTGTTAATCAGCCTGTGATGAAGAATTTTATAAAGATATATATTGGTTTACTCAAAGTTTATTAGTTACTCTCAGTAACTAAGCATAGTTTTGCACCGTACATTAACGCTGTGAGCACACAGTACAGGATAGATTCAATTATTACAAAGTTTTTCCCCGTAACAGTTTTCTCGTCTTTTTAAGTCTGCTTCTACATTACTGCACAGGTATTTTATTTATTTTATTTTAATTTTAAGTTTTATGAACATTTATGTTTCAAATTTGAGCTTTAACACCAGCGATGCTGAGTTAAGCAATTTATTCTCAACTTTTGGCGAAGTTTCTTCTGCTAAAGTTATTACTGACAGAGAAACCGGAAGATCACGTGGTTTTGGTTTTGTTGAAATGCCCAATGACGAAGAGGGTAAAGAAGCAATGGCAGGCCTTAACAACAAAGAAGTTGAAGGACGTGCAATGTCTGTTTCTGTAGCTAAAGAAAGAGAAGAAAGAAGCAGCAACGGCGGCGGTGGAAACCGTGGCGGTTATGGCAACAACCGCAACAGCGGCGGTGGTGGAAGATGGTAATTTTTAATTAACTTATTTTCTATAAAGAGTCCGGTAACGGACTCTTTTTTTATGCCCATTGTATATCATTATCTTTATCATACTTAAATTAAACAGCGATGATAAAAAACAGATTTCTCTTTACAGTAATCAGCCTTTTCTTTTCCCTTTCAATAATTGCACAAAAAGATGCTCCTTTTTCTGACGAAATGAAAAAGGAAATGTGTAACAGCGTAAAAGAAGCTGCACAACATGCCTGGAAAGGTTACAAGGATTATGCATGGGGTGCCGATGATCTGAAGCCGCTTACCAAAACATCAAAAACCTGGTACAAAAAATCAATGCTCATGACACCCGTTGATGCCTTTGATACTTTTACATTGCTGGGTTTAACAACCGAAGCCAAAGAAGCCAAAGAACTCATCTTAACCAAACTCGATTTTAATATTGATAATGATGTACAGGTTTTTGAAATAACCATTCGGTTGCTTGCAGGCTTAATAACTGCTTACGAACTGGACGGCAATAAAAAATTTCTGACACTGGCGCAAGACCTTGGCAACCGCTTAATGCCTGCCTTTAATTCAAAAACCGGAATGCCATACCGTTATGTGCATTTGCAAACAGGTAAAACCAGGGACGGTATTAATAACCCTGCAGAAATTGGAACATTGATGATGGAGTTTGGTAAGCTTTCAAAAATTACAGGCAACAAAAAATATTACAATGCTGCAAAAAAAGGCATGATGTACGTTTATAAAAACAGGAGTGCTTTGGATTTGGTAGGAGAGCAGATTGATGTGGAAACCGGTAAATGGGTAAATGCAAGAAGCCATATTGGTGCCTACATTGATTCTTACTATGAGTATTTATACAAAAGCTGGTTACTCTTTGGGGATAAAGATTTTAAAACTGCTTTTGATACGCACAACAAAGCCATTAAAAAATACCTTATCAGCAAAACCAATAATGGCTGGTTTATGCATCAGGTTGATATGAATACCGGTAAAGTAATAGGCACTACCTATGGCGCATTGGAAGCTTTTTATGCAGGCCTGTGTGCATTTGCCGGCGATGTGGAAACCGGCCGCCAGATACAGGAAGCCAATTACTATATGTGGACCAGGTTTAACATAGAACCTGAAGAATTTAATTTTAAAGCCGATACCATTACCAGTGCTTATTATATTTTACGGCCCGAAAACCTGGAAAGCTGTTTTTACATGTACCGGTTAACCGGTCAGTTAAAATATTTGTGGCAGGGAAAAGTAATGGTAGAAAGTATTTTAGATCATTGCAGGAACGATGTTGGATTTGCGTCCTTAAAAAATGTGCAGACTTATGAAAAAACAAATTCGATGGAGAGTTTCTTTTTTGGCGAGACATTAAAATATGCTTATCTCATTTTTGCACCAATATCAACTTTAGATTTTAAAAAAGTAGTATTAACTACCGAGGCACATCCTTTTAAAATTGAGAAAAGGAAATAGGAACATTTACATTTGCAAAGTCTTAATTAAATAAAATGGCTACAAAACGTAACGCTGCAGTTGGCTTTATCTTCATCACACTTTTAATTGACGTAATTGGTTTTGGTATTATCATTCCGGTAATGCCAAAATTAATTTCGCAGCTAAAGCACGTTGATATCAGCACTGCTTCTACCTATGGAAGCCTGCTTATGTTTGCCTATGCTTTTGTGCAATTTTTCTGTGCGCCGTTATTAGGAAACCTGAGCGATAAATATGGCCGCCGCCCTGTGTTGTTATTTTCTTTATTCGGCTTTGGTATCGATTATATATTTCTGGCTCTGGCGCCAACTTTTGGCTGGCTGTTTGTTGGAAGAATAATTGCCGGAATCACCGGTGCCAGTTTTACAACCGGTGCTGCCTATATATCTGACGTGAGTACAAAAGAAAACAGGGCAAAAAATTTTGGAATGATAGGTGCAGCATTTGGCCTTGGGTTTATTATAGGACCGGTATTGGGTGGGTTACTTGGTAAACTTGGTCCACGCATACCTTTTTACGCTGCTGCAGTATTGGCACTTATAAACTGGACCTATGGTTATTTTGTTTTACCAGAATCGCTGAGCAAAGAAAACCGCCGCCCTTTTGAGTGGAAACGGGCAAATCCCGTTGGGGCTTTATTGCATTTAAAGAAATATCCAGCAATTACCGGTCTGGCTGTTTCGATTTTACTCATTTATATCGCAGCGCACTCTGTTATGAGCACCTGGAGTTACTTTGGAATGTATCGTTTTAAATGGGATGAAAAAATGGTTGGCCTTTCGTTAGGCGCTGTGGGTATAATGGTTGCTGTGGTACAGGGAGGATTGATTCGTTTCATCAATCCAAAACTGGGGAATGAAAAAAGTATTTTTGCCGGCCTGGGCCTTTATGCCCTGGGTTTGTTATTATTTGGATTTGCAACGCAAAGCTGGATGATGTTTATGATTTTAATTCCATATTGTCTGGGGGGTATCACCATGCCGGCTATGCAATCCATTATGGCCGGTCATGTGCCACCCAATCAACAGGGCGAATTACAGGGCGCCGTAACCAGTTTAATGAGTGCTGCAGCTATCATTGGGCCACTGTTGATGAACAATTTGTTTTATTACTTTACACGAAAGGGTGCACCATTTCATTTACCCGGTGCTCCTTTTTTATTAGGGGCAGTTTTAATGACGGTGAGTGCATTGGTCGCCTATAATACATTGCATATTAAACAAAGTCCTGCTTTATGATAACAGGAATCCATGATTTTAAAAATGTTTTCTTCATTGGTGTTGCTGGTGTGGGCATGAGTGCCATTGCACAATACCTGGCAGGTATTGATAAAAAAGTAAGCGGCAGCGACCGGTATTTTAAGGAAGGAGAATTTAATGATACTAAAGAAAAACTTGAAGCCGCAGGCATACAATGTTTTTTACAGAATGGTGATGGCATTACTACCGGTACTGATCTGGTGGTTGTTTCAACAGCCATTGAAGATACCGTGTTTGAAGTGCAGAAAGCAAAGCAACTTAACATTCCTATCATTAAACGATCTGAATTACTGGCACTCATTGCCAAAAGCAAAAGAACCATTGCAGTCGGTGGTACATCGGGCAAAAGCACCACCAGTGCCATGTTGTTTGATATTTTGGATAAAGCAGGTTTACAACCCAGCATCATCAGTGGCGCAGGATTGGTAAGTATTATCAATGAAGGAAAGATAGGCAATGCAAAAGTTGGAGCAGGCGAGTGGCTTGTAATTGAAGCCGACGAAAGTGATGGCAGCATTGTACAATATGAACCCGAAATTGGTTTGTTATTAAATATTGATAAAGACCACCAGGAGATTGATGAACTGATGAGCATCTTCACTACATTTAAAAATAACAGCGCAACATTCATCGTCAATCAATCCAATACTTTAGCAAAACAACTTTCGCAAAATATTAAAAACGATTTTGGAGCTGATGAAAATTCCGAAGCCGGTTATATTGCAACGGATTTTTTGCAGAAAGGATTCTGCATCCAATTCACGATTCACGATTCACAACTCACGACTCACGACTCACCATTCACGATTAACAGCATTGGCCGCCACAACATGGAAAACGCCCTTGCCGCCGTTGCCGTTGCCAACCAGATTGGTGTTGATCTGCAAACCTGCTCATCTGCCTTAAAAAATTACGAAGGCATTTACCGCCGCACACAGGTATTGGGTAATAAAAACGGCGTTTGGGTTATTGATGATTATGCACACAACCCGGTTAAATGTGCTGCTGCTATCATGGCCTGTCAACCGGTAGCAAACAAAGTGGTAGCCTGGTTTCAGCCGCATGGCTATGGCCCCACCAGGTTTTTAAAAGATGATTTTGTAAAAGAAATTGCCGCCGCCTTAAGGCCGCAGGATGAAATATGGATGAGTGAAATTTTTTATGCCGGTGGCACTGCTGTAAAAGATATCAGTGCCAATGATCTGATAAATGATATCAAAGCATTAGGCAAAAATGCATTCTTTGTTGAAGACAGAAACCTGTTTGTTGAAACCGTAAGGCCACATCTTTCTGATAATTCTGTGTTACTTTTAATGGGGGCAAGAGACCCGGGACTGGAAGTATTCAGCAAATCAGTATTCGCATCACTCTAAATAAAAGCAACAACAATGTCATCATTACTGGTAAAGCATATCAAACAGTTGGTAAATGTAAGGGAAGAGAATGAATTGCTGCGTGGCACTGCATTGGCCAATTTGCCGGTAATAGACGATGCATTTGTATTGATAGAAGATGGCATCATAGCCGATTATGGCCACATGTACGAGTTGGAATTAAAACTGCCGCAATTACCAAAACATATTATTGATGCAGATGGGCAGTTTGTTTTACCAACCTGGTGCGACAGTCACACACACATTGTTTTTGCCAAAACACGTGAAGAAGAATTTATTGATAAATTAAAAGGCATGAGCTATGCAGAGATAGCTGCCAATGGCGGTGGTATCTTAAACTCGGCCCGTGTTTTAAATGAAACGCAGGAAGACGATCTGTTCTATACAGCCTGGCAAAGATTACAGGAAGTATCAAAACTGGGCACCGGCGCTATTGAAATTAAAAGCGGCTATGGCCTTACCGTTGGTGGCGAATTGAAAATGCTGCGGGTGATAAAAAAACTAAAAGAGAAATCAAACTTATCTATCAAATCAACTTTCCTGGGGGCTCATACTTATCCCGTTTTGTATAAAGACAATCACCAGGCATATATCGATTTGATCATCAACGAAATGCTGCCCGTTATTGCCGCAGAAAAACTGGCCGATTACATAGATTGCTTCTGCGAAACCGGTTTCTTTTCTTCCGAAGAAATGGAAACCATTTGCAAGGCCGGAATGAGCTATGGTCTAAAACCCAAGCTGCATGTTAACCAGTTAAACAGCATTGGCGGTATTGAATCTGCCATAAAACTAAACGCCTTATCCGTTGATCATCTGGAGACTATGACTGATGATGATGTTAAATTATTAAGCAGTTCAAACACCATCGGAACGCTGTTACCAACTGCTGCTTTCTTCCTTCGTATGCAATACCAACCCGCCAGGCAGCTAATAGATGCAAGTTGCGCCATTGCTTTGGCAAGCGATTACAACCCCGGCTCATCGCCCAGCGGCAATATGAATTTTGTGACAGCATTAGCCTGTATACAAATGAAAATGCTGCCCGAAGAAGCCATGAATGCCGCTACCATTAACGGAGCTTATGCCATGGAATTGCAGAACGAACTCGGCAGTATAACCATCGGCAAAAAAGCCAATCTTATTTTTACAAAACCCATTCCTTCTCTTGCATACCTGCCTTATTCTTTTGGAACAAATTTGATTGATAAGGTTATGATAGGTGGGGAATTTATTTCTTAACCACAAAGGTCACAAAGCAAAGAACACTAAGTACACTAAGAATTTCTTTGTGTTCTTAGTGCCTACCTTTGT
>JANMWP010000717.1:0-9383 GCA_031394065.1 Chitinophagaceae bacterium | reverse complement strand
GCTGTCTAAAAAAATAACATCGGCAAATTTTTTGGAGTGAATATAGGCGTTGGAACTGCGGCTGCCATAAACAGCTGTTTTACTTTTATTATTTTGTGCAAAATAAATTACAGCTGCGGTAAAATCGGGATATTGCTTTTTTACCTGCGAATAAGCCGAATCAAATTTGAAAGGAAACGCAGGCGAAGCTTTTAAAACCGGTATGTAATTATCAACCGCATAAAATTCTTTTTTAAAAACATAGCGCTGCATCCAGAAACCGGTAATGGCAATCATCAGGTTAAATAACAGGGCGTACACCCCAATAATTTGATGAAGGTTATTTTTACGAAAAACTGACTTTCTGAATAATAAAACTGACAATATATTTTTTCGAAAAAAAATTAACCCGGTAAAGAGACTCAGTAAAAAAACCAGCGCAAAAAAACCAAGCAGCCACTCACCGGTTTTACCTAAGTGAAATGAATTGTGAAATCTAGATAACCAACTGATGAAATTATCATTACTGCCTCTTGTTTTTAAAACTTCGGCTGTTTGCGGATGTAAAAAAACCTGCATTGCCGCTGTTCCATTTTTGTAAGACGAATCATAAATAAAAAAAGAAAATGGCTTGTGGTTATTTTCCGGCAAATCGCAATTGCTGATTTGTGCATGTGGGTATTTCTTTTGGACAATGCTATAACAGCTATCTACGGTAAGATTTTTAAAAGGCCAGGTTTTTACAACCGGGTGCTGCACAGTATCCAGCTCCGCATGAAAAACCAAAGCAGCGCCAGACAAAGACATCAGCAAAATAAAAAGGCCCGAAAACAAGCCTGCAGTTGAGTGTATATAAAAAATAAAGTTCTTTTTCATTAACAGAAGAATTGTTTACTGCAATATTAACTCAATTAAGTAACTCAATTTTTCAAAAAAAGAAACTTACTTTGTAATATGATCGACATCAATATTAACACCCCTGCTTTACTCTTCCCCGCCATTACTTTATTAATGCTGGCTTATACCAACCGTTTTTTATCGCTGGCATCGCTGGTACGCAAACTGCATGCAGAATATAATCGAGGTGAAAAAGAAAGAAATATTTTAAGCCAGATAAAAAATATACGAACCAGGTTAAACCTGATACGCTATATGCAGGCGTTGGGCGTATTGAGTTTTTTATGTTGTGTACTTTGTATGTACACTATTTTCCGCAACTGGGTCCTCATCTCTCATTGGATATTTGCTGCCAGCCTTATTTTTTTACTGCTCTCTATTATTTTATCGCTTCTGGAAATTAATAAAAGCACCAAGGCTATTGAACTGGAACTAAGCGATATTGAAGAACTCAGTAAGGAAAATATTTTTACCGATATTTTTAAAAAGAGTAATGATTAATGCAGCTCTACCGGTTTTGTGTTTTCATAATCAGCATCATACTTAACAAAAAAACGCATGTACAATACACGGCTCAACCGCATGAGCCATGGCTGTGTAACAACCAGTATAACCGTATTTGTACCCAGCCACCAGAAAATACGGTTATCATCTGTTGATATACCGATTAATACAACCCAGGCAACAAAAGTTGCAACAGAAACCGCAACTGCCAGTGCATAACTTACATAACCGGTTCCAAACCAAAAACCATCCTCCAGATCGTATTTTTGATTACAGACCGGGCATTTATCGGGCATATTAAATATATGGGAAAGCTTGAGGCTTTTGAATGGATTATTATTCTTAAACATCGGGCCACGCCTGCACCGGGGACATTTCATGGTTAAAATACTCCAGAAATAATTTGGTTTAGGGTTTTTATCACTCATTGATGCAAAGGTACAAAAGCAGTATTTGATTATTGTAACAAATGATACTGGCTATTTAAACCGCAGCTTAAAATACAACATAATCAAACTCATGGCCAGTACCATACTGTTGGTATAAATAATTGCTGCACTCATAACAACCAATCCATAGATCAGCCATAGCACAACGCCCAGCATCAGCAACAGTAACATCATTAAGGAAAGATCTTTTGCCGATTTTGTTTGCCAGATCTTTACTACCTGCGGTAAAAAAGTAACAGAGGTGATGGTTCCTGCAACTAAACCCAGAATTTCAATTGGTTCCATGTTTTTTAATTTAATGATGCTGTTGATAAGGAGGGTCTTTTTCTTTCGCCAATCTGCTGGCGCCACATAGCATAATACAAACCTTTTTCTTCCAGTAGTTTTTCGTGAGAACCGGTTTCAACCACATCACCTTTTTCCAACACGTAAATCCGGTCGGCATGCATAATGGTGCTTAACCGGTGTGCAATTAAAATGGTTATCTGGCCTTTTTGCGATGATAAATCCCGGATGGTATTGGTAATTTCTTCTTCAGTTAAAGAATCCAATGCAGAAGTAGCTTCATCAAAAATTAATAAATGCGGTTTACGTAATAAAGCACGTGCAATGGAAATACGTTGTTTTTCTCCACCCGATAATTTTAAACCGCCCTCGCCTATCATCGTATCCAAACCTTTTTCGGCCCTGGCCAGTAAACCGGTACAACTTGCTTTTACCAATACATCATTCAATGTTTCCTCGGTTGCAGCCGGGTTTACAAACATCAGGTTTTCACGAATGGTGCCACTGAATAAATTGGTATCCTGTGTTACAAAACCAATCTGTTTACGCAGGTCATCAAAAAGTATTTCTGTTTCGTCTAAATTATTGTACATGATCTTGCCTTCAAGTGGCCTGTACAATCCAACGAGTAATTTCATTAAGGTAGATTTACCCGAACCCGAAGGCCCGACAAAGGCAACCGTTTCGCCAATCTTTACATCAAAGCTAATATTGTTGATGGCTTTATGTGTTGCTGATTTATGTTTAAAAGAAACAGCATTAAACGAAAGGGTTTCAATATTATTCAACGGTTTAGGACTGGCAGGCTCCTGCTCCGGTTCTTTTATCATCAGGTTATGAAAATTATTCAGCGATGCCTCAGCCTCACGGTAAGACAACAGTATATTTCCAATTTCCTGCAACGGACCAAATACAAAAAAAGAAAAGATCTGCATAGTTACCAATTGACCTGCATTCATAGTACCTCCAAAAATCAGGTACATTAAAATAAACAAAATTACCTGTCGCAGTGTGTTTACAAATGTGCCTTGTATAAAACTGATACTGCGGATTTTTTTTACTTTTTTAAGTTCCAGTCCCAGTATTTTATACGTATTTTTATTCAACCTTTTTACTTCCTGCTCGGTAAGGCCGAGGCTTTTAACCAGTTCAATATTACGCAGCGATTCTGTTGTAGAACCTGCCAGTGCGGTAGTTTCGCCAACAATATTTTTTTGAATTATTTTAATTTTTTTACTGAGAAAATTAGTGATAACCGTAAGTAGTAAAATACCTACAATATAAGCCACCGGTATACTCCAGTGTATATAAACAGCGGCATACACAAACACAAATACTACGCCTATAATTACACCAAATAAAATGTTGATGAAATTAGTCATAAACTTTTCAACATCCGACCGCACTTTGGTTAAAATTGAAAGTGTTTCGCCACTGCGCTGGTCTTCAAATTCCTGGTAGGGCAGTTTCATTGCATGTTGCAAACCATCGGTAAAAACCTTGGCGCCGAATTTCTGTATCACCACATTTAAAAAATAATCCTGAAAAGCTTTTGCAATCCGGCTTATCATAGCCACCGATATAGAACATACCAATATGAACCATACCCCCGGTTTATCCCATGTAAAAGACCAAAAAAAACGGTCCCAGTTAAAGTTTTGAGCAGGAGGTTTAGCACTGCCCTGGTGGTCGTTGGCAAGATTAATTAATTTTCCAAGCAGTATAGGATCTAACAGGGAAAAACCAATATTGATGGCAGCTAAAGTTAAGGTAAGTACTACCAGCCATTTATAAGGCTTCAGGTAGCCGATTAATATTTTCATTCAGATAGTTTATGTCTAATTATACGTTGAAAAGATTCCTTCCATCAAATATCGTACAAGTTCGGAAAAAATGACGGAAAGGCAGAAACAGTTAATTGAAAATGGTTAATAGTTCATTGTTAGAACCTCAAAAATCTGGAGTATTTGCTATTTGGTATGCCGTACGATTAACTATGAACGATTAACCATTAACTGATTTACGCTCCCCATCCTTCCCTATCCAAACTCCTGTACTGTATTGCTTCTGCCAAATGCTCAGGTTTTATATCATCACTGGCAGATAAATCGGCAATGGTACGACTTACTTTTAAAATGCGGTCGTAAGCCCGGGCAGAAAGATTTAATTTTTCCATAGCAACTTTCAACAGGTTTTGTCCGGCTGTTGTAATTACGCAAATCTCTTTCAGTTGCTTGCTGCTCATTTGTGCATTGGCATAAACTCCCTCATTATTTTTATACCTTTCTTCCTGTATTTCTCTTGCTTTAATTACACGCTCTCTTATGCTGCTGCTTTTTTCGTATTGCTGTGTAGATGACAGTTCATTAAAAGCAACCGGCGTTACTTCCACATGCAAATCAATACGGTCTAACAAAGGTCCCGAAATTTTATTCAAATATTTTTGCACCCCACCGGGCGGGCAGGTACATTCTTTTTCGGGGTGATTAAAAAATCCACATGGGCATGGATTCATACTGGCTATCAACATAAATGATGCAGGAAAATCCAATGCAACTTTTGCCCGGGAGATGGTAACTTTTCTTTCTTCCATCGGTTGGCGCATTACTTCCAGCACCTGCCTTTTAAACTCCGGCAGTTCATCTAAAAATAAAACACCATTATGTGCCAAAGAAATTTCGCCGGGCTGCGGAATGCCGCCGCCGCCTACTAATGCTACATCGCTTATGGTGTGGTGCGGACTGCGAAATGGCCGCCTGCAAATTAATGTAGAGTCGGCCGGAAGTTTACCTGCAACAGAATGAATTTTTGTTGTTTCCAATGCTTCCTGCAAACTTAATGGCGGCAGTATAGTTGGCAAACGCTTTGCCAGCATGGTTTTACCAGCACCCGGTGGGCCAATTAAAATGGCATTGTGGCCGCCTGCCGCAGCAATCTCTAAAGCACGCTTAATATTTTCCTGTCCCTTTACATCGCAAAAATCAATTTCAAAATCACTTTGTGCATGGGCAAATTCTTCTCTTGTATTTACTATGGTTGGTTGTATCGAATCTTCGTTGTTAAAAAATTCAATTACATCTTTTATGTGTTCAACAGCATACACATTCAGGTTGTTTACCATCGCCGCTTCTCTTGCATTTTGTTTGGGAACAATCAAACCTTTAAACCCTTCCTTACGTGCCTGTATGGCAATGGGCAATGCACCGGTGATGGGCCTTATCTCTCCATCTAAACTTAACTCGCCCATAATTACATAGTCCGCTAATTTTTCAGGATTTTTAATTTGCTCTGTAGCACCCAATGTGCCAATGGCAATGGGCAGATCGAATGCAGTGCCAGATTTTTTTATATTGGCCGGTGCCAGATTTACCACCAGCTTGGTACGGGGCATGTACAGCTTATTGCTTTTAATGGCACTCTCTACCCTTTGTAAACTTTCTTTAACGGCATTATCGGGCAGACCAACAATATAATAATTTTTGCCCTGGTTGTTTACGCTAACCTCTATAGTAATGCTGATAGCTTCTACTCCGTAAACGGCACTGCCAAAAGTTTTAACCAGCATGGGTATGAAATTTGGTTAAAGTTAGAAAAAGTTTGATGGGAAGGAGAATAAAATTGCTGGTAAGGTTGTTTGTAAGGGCGAAATTTTTTATTTTGATTGGTAAACTTTCAATTTGTACTCCCGATTAGTTTTTTTTCATTTGCATAAAATAAGATGCTTCAAAAATTTTGGGCACTTTAAATGCACCTGTTAATTTTTTTAAACGGGGAGATAGTTCATTATACGGCGTAAGCTTTACACCAGAATTTAATGATCTTAAGTAATTACTCACCAATATAGAAACACTTATATTTTTTGCCTTGGCATATTCTTTAGCATGTTGTACTATTTTTTTGTCAATGCTTAAAGTGAGTTTTCTTTTCATACTAAATTGTTTTATAAAAATAGTTATGTTTTTATGCGTGTTCAAACTACTCATAACCCACTCCGTAAACGGCACTGCCAAAAGTTTTAACCAGCATGGGTATGAAATTTGGTTAAAGTTAGAAAAAGTTTAATAGGAAGAAGAATAAAATTGAAATACCGAGGAGGCGTTAATTCTGGTAGAGTAATATAGCTGCCTGAGTGATTTGGCTTTTACTTTTCCATTTTTATACTTGTTTACAAAATCGACAGACTTTGAAAGATTATCCAGCAATTAAAAAATGATTGGGTTCGTTTTTTGAAAAAGAATAAAACCCTGTCGGTAGTTATATACCGATAACTATTGGTACCCACGCATTGAAACCAATGGCGAGGGAAACCATCACTTACAGGATTTTAAAAAATTGTTACCCGTTAGCTGGCTATTTATATGACCCGTTGCATAAGTACCGCCGCCTGCATATTCCTCCTGGTAATAACAATAGGTAATAATGCAGGTACGGTAATCAGGGTTTTGGTGAATTACAATTACCCCTTTAACCCGGTTGGTTGGTATACCAATATCGTTTTTGGTAATTATAAAATCACCCGATGTTCCCGAATCCAACACTTTTGAACCCGGGAAATTGGCGAGAACATATTTTATAGCAACAGCTTCTGCTTTAGCATCTTTTGATGGGAAAGCATCATTATCATATCGCAGGCCCTGGTATGCCACTGTACCGTCCTTCATAAATTTTTGCAATCCTTCCTCATAGGCTTTTTCCAATTGCTCCCACGGATAGGCTAAACTAATACCCAGCTTAGCGGCATTTTCTTCATACGCCTTGTTTTCTTCTTTTATCTTTTGCTTCTGGTCATCTAATCCCTTAAACTTCGACATCTCTTTTGCATAATAACCCGTCTTTACTTTCAGGGTAAAATTATAAAAACCGGACTGCGACATCCGTTGTAACCCGGTGGCTATATACTCCTTCCTTTTTTGCAAAAATTCCCATTGTACATCATATCTTCTATTCAGGTCTGCACCACTTATACCAATATCGGGGTAATTTTTTCTTACTTCATACATACAGTTATAGGCATCCAGCATCGTTTTAAAGTTTTCGCCATTATATGCAATTATCGCATCATACCCGTTCACCGGGTTAAACTCGTGACGGTAAAACCATAGAAACTCCCAGTTACTTTCACCTTCACTGCATTGAGCACTGTTAATCATCTTCAAATAAGTATCAACATTGGGGTTCGTATTATCACTGCCATATTCGGGCGGCATTTTGGTAGTTTTAGCTGAACCAATAGCCCTTATATCACTGATGTAATTCCAAAAATATTCTTCTTCCGGCCTGCGGGAAGTTCCCGGCCGGTATATATAATAATTATCCCCGTCAACAGATACTACTATACCTTTTTCCCACTTGTATTTCGAAAACTGATCGAAGAGGCACAACACTTCTACCTTATCACCTTCTTTAAATTTATCTCCTGTACCATTTACTACACCGGCAGGGTAGTAAATATAATTATAGCCGTTTACCAGATCGATATTATTCAGGTTTATGTCATCAGGCTCTACATACCCGTAACATTTTATGCCTTTGTATGTGCCGTTATAATCAATATTGGCAATCGTAAAAACTGTTTTTACCCCCTTGTTCTCATATAGCACAGGATCCCCAATGCGAAATACGATCGATTTATCTTTCTGGTAAATAATTGGCAGGGCATCTGGGTCAGATTGCCCTGAAACAGGGGTAACCAATGAAACCAACGCATTGATCAGTAATAAAGTGAAAAGTTTCATAATGTTGAGTTTAATCCCTTTAAATTATATATTATTTTGCAAGATTTGGGAAGTTTTTTTGAAAGTTCGGAAGTATATTTCGATTAGTTAATAGCATTATATACTCCTGTTAGCATCAAAATTCTCTAGCTCTTTACTGATCTATTTAAAATGTAGCCCTTGTCCATGGTTTATGGCTCACGAAACAATCACTATTTCTTCAGCATTTTAATTTTTACTACCCATATATTTTGTTGTCCCCCGATGAAAACTCTCCCAGCTATGCCAAAACTCTTGGTAGGCTTGTATTGCAGAAAGATGGTTCCCTTTTAAAACACCTTCAATACATGCTCCATTCATATTCCAAACAGAATTAGTTGCAGTATCTTTTAAAGTTTGTGAAGCGGCATCAAAAGTAAATTGTAGCAGCTTATCATTCACCCGCCTGTTCCAAACATGAAAAGAGCGGTTGTCATTTTCTAACACCATTATTAATGCTGTATTTTGAAAAGTATCATTAATTACCCGTTGCTTTACCAATTCATTCCAGTCGTACGCTTTTGCATGGCCTACTATCTGCACACCAACCACCCATGATTTAAATTTCCAGGATGCGCTGTCTCTTTTTTCCAAACTGCCTTTAATGGTGCCTTCATCAAAGCCCTCAAGTCCTTTGTATTGCTTTGCAAATAAAGTATCGGGTTGCAGAATGGCTGTGTTTGGGTATTTACGTATCCATGCGCCAAGGCTCATTTGTGCTGATGCAATTTCCTTTAATACCGTTCCTTTTAGCGAACCTGCAACTGCAATACCCGTAGCCTGCCGCCACCAGCTTTTGGTAGTTGCATCTTCAAACATGGCATTAAAATGATCCATACCTACCAGGCGGAATTTTTCGAACTTACCATTTACAAACGGACTGAAAACCCGGCCTGTTCTGCAAACCGAGCAATACGTAACCATTACCGGTTCTCCACCAACAGTGTCTGTAACCTGGTGATGATAACCGATTATTTCAACAGGATAAGCTTTTGCCTGCCCGTTTATCATTACACCAATAACTAATTTTGTACTGTCAACTTTATTGGCAGCAACAGTTGCCAGTATTTTATTTTTGGGTTGATAAAACATTTTATCGGCCAAAAATTTAAAATTGAAAGCATAAAAAACTGTGGCATAAACCAACACAAAAATTGCCAACAATATTTTTCTCCACCAACGGCTGTTACCAAAAATATACAGCATGGGAGGCACAAATAATATCAATCCCAATATCCTGAACCACCAGATATAATTGTTGAGGAAATAAGCAATTTGAATGGTATCGGCTTTCTGGCTGCCGGGGAAAGGCATAATGAAATACACACGGAGTATTTCGGTGGCGAAGAGGATTAAGAAGCCGGTGATAAGGGGAAGTGATCGATTCATTTTTATATAATTGTAGTAGTAATATACAAAATGTAAGAGTAATTTATATTGCCTTTATCAATTAAGCTCAGGAATTTAGAAATCATGGCGAGAAGAAGTTATTTTCTGATGTTTCCCTGAATTTTTT
>JANMWP010000668.1:0-3070 GCA_031394065.1 Chitinophagaceae bacterium | reverse complement strand
GTAACAGAACAGGTATTTATAACATACACATCGGCCACTTCGTCAAAATTTCTTTTTTCAAAGCCGTCATTTTCCAATAATCTTCCAATGGAAGACGTTTCGGAGAAATTAAGTTTACAGCCCAGTGTATGTAATGCTACTGTTTTGTTCATTGGGTGCAAAATTAACGAATAGAACGCAGATGACGCTGATTGGGCAGATTAACGCAGACCCGCCTGCCGGTAGAAAGGTTTATCTGTGCATATCAGTCACATCTGTGTAATCCGTGTTACATCATTATGTAACTTGCAACATGCTTAAAAAATATCTGCCATATATATTGTTGGTTGCTGCGGCGCTTTTATTGTTTTTTGTTAAGAAAAATCAGCGTGGCGCAACTTCACAAAAAACTAAAACAGAACAAACAGAAGACAGGGTAACTGTGCCGGCAGTATTACCAACAGATGAAAAGCAGGATGAAGTAGAAGGCTTTAACCGCAATACAGAAAATTTAATTTTCAGCAAACACGCCAAGTGCCGGATGGATTGCCGCAAAATTGATGAATCGGAAATAAGAGAGATATTAAAAAGCGGACAAATCAATTACAAAAAAATTCAGAATGATAAAAGGGGCAAAACCTACCCTGTTGAGGGTTATACCCACGATAAGCAGCATGTTCGGATTGTATTTGCTCCAAAGGATGATGGTTTGGTAGTGGTAACTGTAATAGATCTGGACACGGAATGGTCATGCGATTGTAAATAGCTTTTGAGATTATAATAAGGTTGCCAACGTTGTAGAAGTATTTTTTTTTGAATTGAACTCTCTAAAGGTTGGCAACCTTTACAACGAATAGCTTTCCGTTTATAAATCTTTACATTTCTCAAACAATAAAACAGCTTAAATTTGTTTTTTACCGATTGAATAAAGTGAGATGAAGATAAAATCTATATTGGCAAAACCATTTGCCGGGTATATATATAAACAGATAAAAAAAGGGATGGAAACGGCTGAGGCCGATCAGCAGGCTATCTTTAATCATCTCATTAAAGTTGGTATAAAAACTGTTTTTGGAAAAGATCATGAATTTGCTGCCATTAAAACTCACGAAGATTTTGTTAAGCATGTTCCCCTTAGAGATTACGAAGCATTAAAGCCTTATATCGAAAAGATAAAACAGGGTACCCACAATGTTTTATGGAAAGGCCAACCTATTTATTTTTCTAAAACCAGTGGTACAACCAGTGGCGTAAAATATATTCCAATTACCAAAGATTCAATTCCTAACCATATTAATACGGCACGAAATGCTTTGTTGTGTTATATGGCCGAAACCGGGAACACAAAATTTGCAGATGGTAAATTGATATTTTTAAGTGGTTCACCCGAACTGGAAAGAGTAGGAGGAATTCCGACCGGAAGATTAAGCGGTATTGTAAATCATCACATACCCAAATATTTAAGGGCAAATCAATTACCATCTTACACAACCAATTGTATTGATGAGTGGGAGGAAAAACTGGATAAGATTGTTGAAGAAACCATCAACCAGGATATGAGCCTCATCAGCGGTATCCCGCCATGGATGCAGATGTACTTTGACAGACTGACAGAAAAAAGTGGAAAAAAAGTTGGCGAACTTTTTCCAAATTTTAATGTGATGGTGCAGGTCGGCGTAAATTTTGAACCCTACAAAGCCAAACTTTTTGAAAGCATTGGGCGAAAGATTGATTGTATAGAATTGTTTCCGGCAAGTGAAGGTTTCTTTGCTTTTCAGGATTCGCAAAATGCCGAAGGTTTATTGCTGAATACCAACAGCGGCATTTTTTTTGAGTTTGTACCTGCCGGTGAAATATTTAATGAAAACCCAACCCGGTTAACTTTAAAGGATGTAAAAATTGGAGAAAATTATGCCCTCATCATAAACAGCAATGCTGGTTTGTGGGGATACAATATCGGTGACACTATAAAATTTGTTTCTACCAATCCTTACCGGATTGTTGTTACCGGCCGCACCAAACATTTTATCTCTGCTTTTGGTGAGCATGTAATCAGCGAAGAAGTGGAAGCTGCATTATTACAGGCAGCAGCCGAAGAGAATATTCCTGTAACTGAATTTACCGTAGCACCAAAAATTTCAACCGATGCCGGCAAGAGTTATCATGAGTGGTTTATAGAATTTGAAAATACACCTGCAGATATTAAAGCATTCTCTAAAAAAATTGATGATAATCTGCGTAAAAAAAATGTGTATTACGATGACCTGGTTGGTGGAAATATATTGCAGCAACTGAAAATATCGCCGGTAAAAAAGAATGGATTTATTGATTATATGAAAAGTATTGGCAAGCTTGGCGGACAAAATAAAGTGCCACGTTTGGGAAACGATAGAAAAATAGCGTTGGAATTAGAAAAATATATAGCCAATAAATAGGCTGTTTTTAATTTGAAATAAGTGTTTTTTGAAAAAAAATAAAAATTATGGCTTTTGACATATTCATTACTTTGTTATTAGTAGCATTGAACGGTTTTTTTGTGGCTGCAGAATTTGCTATCGTAAAAGTGCGTGCTTCGAGAATAGAGATGAAAGCAAAGACGGGAAGTGGTGCAGCTATACTTTCGTCGCATATAATTGCCCATTTAGATGCGTATTTGGCTGCTACTCAATTAGGTATAACGCTGGCAAGTTTGGGTTTGGGTTGGGTAGGTGAGCCTGTTGTTTCCAAAATTATTTTGGGCATCATGGAGGGTTTTGGCTTGACACCTGACCCTGTGTTGGCGCATCAAATTGCTTTGCCAACGGCATTTGCCATCATTACAGTCCTACATATTGTATTTGGAGAATTAGCACCGAAATCCATAGCGATTCAACGTCCCGAAGCAACGACTTTGTGGGTCGCCTATCCGTTGAATGTTTTTTATTGGGTTTTTAGACCTTTCATTTGGATTTTGAATGGTATCGCAGGTTTCATATTGAAAATATTTGGCATTCATGCGATTCATGGTTCGGAAGCACACAGTGCCGACGAACTGAAACTTCTGGTGCAACAAACGAGCGAAAATGTAAATGAGAAAACAACAGATTTTGAT
>JANMWP010000667.1:0-9477 GCA_031394065.1 Chitinophagaceae bacterium | reverse complement strand
GAATTTTATTGATATGGGGCTTGGTCGTTTATATTATAGCTATCAAGGTCTTTAAATGGGAGTAAAAATCAGAATGCGGCTATTTAAAGGTTTTTTTATTGTGTTTACCGGTTTGTTTATTTTATAACAATCCTTTCATTATTTATTCCATCAAAGCTGATGGTTACCAGGGCTGTGGTTATAAATGCCGGTGCTGATAAGGTTTTTAGTGAAATAAGCAACCTGCAAAACTGGAAACATTGGCAACCGGTTTTCATCAGTGATTCTGCAAAAATAAAATTTAATGTAACCAGCAACGGAATAAGTAATTCCTGCGAATGGGATTCGAAAGGTAAAAAAATACCATGCTGTTAACTGGTATAAAAGACCATGTGGTTACTGCAGTTTTATCCAGAGCCGGAGAAAATAATGTATTGAACACCATCCGGATTTTACCATTAACTGACAGTAACCAGGTGCAGGCCGAATGGAATGTGCTGATACAGTTAAAATGGTATCCCTGGGAAAAATTTTATGGAATTTTTATTGAAAAGGTAAGCGGCCAGGGATATGAAGATGCCCTGAATAGCTTAAAGAATTATGCAGAAAATAATTAAGCCGGAAAACTGATCTTTCCCATTGATATCGCAGGCATTCCTGCTGTGCCTTTCCCGTAAATTAAACTATTTCCACAAACGCATTCATTGGCTAATACGGCAAATAATACGGCTTCTTTTGCATCGGGGTTAATTTCTAAATCGGCAGTGGTATAAAAAGTGCAATTGGGCAGTTGTGTTTTTATATGCTGCATAAGCAACGGGTTATGCATACCACCGCCACTGGAATAAACTTTATAAACTTTATTTTTTTCAATGGTCTTTAATATTGCCTCAACAATAGTATCGGCTGAAAATTTGTTCAGCGTTGCCATGCTGTCTTCTATATTTAATTTTTGGGTTGATGTTTTTTCCATTGCCTGTTGCAGATAATCCAGATTAAATGATTCGGGCCCTGTAGTTTTTGGAAAAGATTGGATGAAAAAAATGTTTTGTTTTAAAGCAGTTAATAATTCATTATTAATTCCCCCTTTTAATGCTATTACCGCATCTTCATCATAAAATTTTCCGGGAAAATGAAGTTGCATAAATGCATCCATCATTGTATTCCCCGGCCCGGTATCTGTACTGAATATTTTTGTGATATCTATAGTTGCCGGCAGGTATGTAAAATTTGCAATTCCTCCAATATTAAGTAAAATTCTCTCTTCACCGGGTTTTGCAAAAATAAAATAGTCTCCATATACCGCTAATGGTGCACCCTCGCCACCTGCTGCAATATGCTTTTGTCTGAAATCGCTGATGGTTATTATACCTGTTGCAACTGCCAGATGATCGCCATCTCCAATTTGTAAAGTTGCATTACCAAATTTCTCTTGCAGATGTAAATGCTTAGGTGCATGGTAAATGGTTTGTCCATGACTTGCAATTAAATCAACCGCACCTTTCTTAATATTCCATTTTTGTAAACAATCATTTATCATGCCTGCATGCTGTAAAGCAATCCAGGGGTTTAATAATGTTAGTTTTTCAAGTTCAATTTGCTTTTTAGAAAAAATGGCTCTTATTTCTTTTCTAAAATCATCGGAGTAGGGAATTGTTTCAAAATTTAATAATTCGGATTTGGTTTCAGTTCCATTTCCTTCAATACAGCACAAAGCTATATCCAGACCATCTAATGAAGTACCACTCATTAAACCAATGATCAATCGTTTTGGTTTATTGGTAATCTCATATAATTTTTGAATGTCAGCGTACATATTAATGTTGAATAAAATTCAGATTGCGTTTTATACCTTCAAACTTAGCTCTTTTGAGCGGTGAATTTTTAAAAATGCTTTTAAAAGAATCTTCAGTTAATTCTTCCCAATCGTTTTTTGATAAATTTAAAATTTCCGGAATGGGTGTAAAGTTGATTTCATTTGTTGATTTTGAAAACCGGTTCCAGGGACAAATATCCTGGCAAACATCACACCCAAACATCCAGTTGTCAAATTTGCCTTTCATGGCAGTTGGTATCAAAGCATCTTTTAGTTCTATGGTAAAGTAAGAGATGCATTTGCTGCCGTCAATAACTTTATCGGGCAGGATGGCATCTGTAGGACATTCATCAATACATTTGGTACAGGTGCCGCAATAATCTTTTGCAAAAGCATCTTCATAAATCAATTCCAGATCAACAATTAGTGTAGCGATAAAAAAAAATGAACCGTTTTGCTTAGTAATAAGGTTTCCATTTTTACCGATCCATCCAATGCCTGCTTTTTGTGCCCAGGCTCTTTCTAAAACCGGGGCGCTGTCAACAAATCCACGTCCATGCACTTCGCCTATCTGTTCATTTATTTCCTGTAAAAATAATTTTAATTTAGTCCTGATCACTTCATGATAATCATTACCAAAAGCATATTTCGAAATTTTTGGAGCATTGGTTGATTGCATTTGATCTGGAAAATAATTCAGTAACAGGGTAATAACCGATTTTGCACCGGGTACCAATTTTGAAGGATCAATCCGCATGTCGAAATGATTTTCCATGTATTGCATGGTGCCGTGCATGCCTTTATTAAGCCATTTTTCCAGCCTTCTGGCATCATTATCCAAAACCTGTGCTTTGGCAATACCGCAAAAATCAAAACCTGTATCAGCAGCAAGGTTTTTAATAAGTTCAGTATGTTTTTGAATGGTATTCACTATTCTGTTTCTGTATCCTGCAAATGCAGTTTGTGAAAAAACCGATGTGCAATGGGAGCAATTAAAATACCAATGGTACTGATAAATGCAACGCCGCTAAACAAGGCATACATTGAAGCAAATACTTTGGCACTATTTGTTAAAACAATGGAAGGTTCAATCATTGGTCCCATACCACTTAAGATCATGGAGGCATTTAAAAGACTATCGTACCAATCTAATTGGGGTATGGTAAGTTTATATCCAACTACGCCTATCAATAAACAAACAAGCATGACAGAAACGCCAAAAAAAGCATTTTTCCAAAGACGCTTATAATAAACATTAACAGGTGCTAACTTTTGTTTTTTATGTACATTCATAACTTTATATTTCTATAAAAATACAAAAGCCCCGCTTATTAAAGCAGGGCTTTATATTATTTAACGCTCTTAAAAATTAATATCGTAGCCTATTGTCCCGATTAATTCAAAATATGCAAAGCTATGATTCACTTTTCCGTTACCGGCGCCCAGGGCATTGGTATAATTGGCATAACCGGCTTTTGCGGTTCCTTCAAAAAATAATTTTCTGCTGATGAACCACCTGCCGCCTCCTTCGGCCCCAAAGCAATAACCAGCAATGTGAAAACGGTTATCAACCCTTTTATTGCTAAGTGTAATATCAGTTTTTGGAATAAGTATGCCTGCGCCCGCTTTCCATAGTGCTGTAAAAACCGGGCGTTTTGCATTTCGTTTTAATTCGTACTGCCTTACATAGTTTAGTTGGTAAAAGTTAGCGCCATTGGTATGCTCAAAATGCATTTCGTTTCTTGTAAATGCTGTGTCTTTGTTGAAATAATTACTGCCGATATTTCCTTTAGCCCGTAACAACTGGTTATCGTAAACTATGTATTTGGTATGATCGAAATTTATCTCAATAGCTTTTGTATGTTTTTTATTAAGGTAAAATCCTACACGGTAATTGTATTGGGGAACTGTAATTTCCAGCGGTTTTTTTAAAATGCCATCCATATCACTCCGGTCGTGTGCCCTGGCTTTAAAAATTGTAAAATTATGGGGAACTCCATCAACAATACTGTTGAAATGTATTTTACTTTTGGTGTACCATTCAGTATTGTAACCCCATTGCAGGTACATCCCGGAAATCAGCCTGTTTTTTTTCTGCGCCGATACTGTTGAAACAAGGCTGATAAATAAAATAAAGCCGGTTAGTTTTTTCATAATCTATGTTTACCAAAAGCGTACATACTATTTACCTGTATAGTAATCTATAAAGTTTGTTACTTTTCACAAATTTAAGTGATATAAATAAATATGAATAAACTCTTTTACTAAATGCTTTAAATCCATTTTTTATTAATTACTGATAATAACCATTTACAATCTGCTGTAATAACACAGAAGTTTTACTGAGCCTGCTTTTGAGTCAGGCAAAATGGCTCAGGTATGCCATAATAACCGAATTTTTTGTTTGGATTGAGTTTTGTAATAAAAGTATAAAATAAATACAGATGAGTTTACAAAACTTAACTATAAAGTCACAGGAAATTTTACAGCAGTCGCAGCAATTGGCTTTTACTGCCGGCAATGCAAATATCGAAACAGAGCATATCTTAAAAGCCATGCTTAATGATAAAGATTCTCCAATTGAATATCTGCTTAAAAAAAATAACGTCAATGTAAATTATGTTGATGAAAAACTTGGAGCCGCCATACAAAAACTTCCTAAGGTTTCAGGCGGAGGAGAACCTGCACAATCATTAGGGCGTGATGCAAATAATGTATTATTACGGGCAACCGCAACTTTAAAAACTTTTAAAGATGAATTTGTAAGTGTTGAGCATTTGCTGCTTGCCTTATTGCAGGGTAGCGATAACACAGCTAAATTATTAAAAGATGCCGGGTTAAATGAAAAGGGTTTGATTGCAGCCATAAAGGATCTTAAAAAGGGTTCAACGGTTTCTTCCCAAACTTCCGAAACACAATTTAATGCACTGAATAAGTATGCAAAAAATTTAATTGAAATGGCCAGGTCCGGAAAACTTGATCCAGTTATTGGAAGAGATGAAGAGATCAGAAGAACCCTGCATATCTTATCCAGAAGAAGTAAAAATAATCCAATTTTGGTTGGTGAGCCAGGTGTTGGCAAAACAGCCATAGCAGAGGGTTTGGCTATGCGAATAGTTAACGGAGATGTTCCGGAAAATTTGAAATCGAAAATTATTTATGCACTGGATATGGGACAACTGATAGCCGGTGCAAAATATAAAGGCGAGTTTGAAGAGCGATTAAAATCGGTGGTAAAAGAAGTAAGTACAAGCGATGGACAAATCATTATGTTCATTGATGAGATACATACCCTGGTAGGAGCCGGTGGCGGCGATGGCGCCATGGATGCTGCCAATATTTTAAAACCCGCTTTAGCAAGGGGAGAACTGAGAGCCATTGGTGCAACTACATTAAGTGAGTATCAAAAATTCTTTGAAAAAGACAAGGCTCTGGAACGCCGTTTTCAAAAAGTAATGATTGATGAACCCAGTATTGAAGATGCTGTTTCTATTTTGCGTGGATTAAAAGACAGGTACGAAACCTATCACCATGTATTGATAAAAGATGAAGCCATTATTGCGGCAGTTGAATTATCGAGCCGCTATATAACCGATCGTTTTTTACCGGATAAAGCCATTGATCTGATTGATGAAAGTGCTGCCAAATTGCGCCTGGAAATGAACAGTATGCCTGAAGAACTTGATGAACTGGACAGAAAAATTCGCCAGTTAGAAATAGAGAGGGAAGCTATTAAACGGGAAAATGATGAACAAAAACTTAAGCAATTAAATACAGAGATTTCCAACCTTTCGGTAGAACGTGATACGTTTAAAGCAAAATGGCAGCAGGAAAAGGAAATTGTTGACAAAATACAGAATGCCAAAGCTGAAATAGAAATCCTTAAACTTGCCGCCGATAAAGCAGAAAGGGAAGGTGATTATGGTAAAGTTGCTGAAATAAGATATGGTAAAGTGCAGGAGCAGGAAAAGATTGTAGATGAACTTACACAGCAATTAACCGATAGTACTGAAAAGCGCCTATTAAAGGAAGAAGTGGATGCAGAAGATATAGCCGAAAATGTGGCGAAAGCTACCGGAATACCGGTTATGAAAATGATGCAGAGCGAAAGAGTAAAATTATTGCTTTTGGAAGATGAGTTACACAAAAGGGTAGTGGGGCAGGAAGAAGCAATTGCTGCAGTTTCAGATGCCATTCGTCGTAGTAGGGCCGGCCTACAGGACCCTAAAAAGCCAATTGGTTCCTTCATTTTTCTGGGTACAACCGGAGTTGGTAAGACTGAATTGGCAAAAGCCCTTGCTGATTATCTTTTTGATGATGATAACATGATGACCCGGATTGATATGAGCGAATACCAGGAGAAACACGCTGTAAGCAGGCTTTTGGGGGCCCCTCCAGGTTATATTGGCTACGAGGAAGGGGGACAGTTAACAGAGGCTGTAAGGCGTAAGCCATATAGTGTTATTCTGTTAGATGAAATTGAAAAAGCACATCCTGACGTTTTTAACGTACTTTTGCAGGTATTGGATGATGGAAGACTAACTGATAACAAAGGTCGTATAGTTAATTTCAAAAATACGATCATCATTATGACTTCAAATATGGGCAGCCATATTATTCAGGATAATTTTGAAAATGTTACCGAAAATAATAAGGATGAAGTAGTACAAAAGACCAAAACGGAGGTTATGGCTTTACTTCGGCAAACCATCCGGCCAGAGTTCTTAAACAGGATTGATGAAGTGATCATGTTTCAACCCTTAATGAAAAAAGAAATTAAGGGCATTATTAAACTGCAGTTAAACGGTTTAAAGCAACTGGTTGCAGCAAACGGAATTAATTTACAGTTCAGCGATTATGTTTTGGATTTTTTGGCAGAGAACGGTTATGACCCTCAATTTGGCGCCAGGCCATTAAAGCGGCTTATTCAAAAGGAAATTATTAATCAACTCAGTAAACGGATTTTGGCTGCAGATATTGATAAGACAAGACCGGTTTTAGTTGACGTGTTTGATGGTACAGTGGTTTTTAGAAACGAACAGATTAAAGACACTGTAAAAAAACTAAATAAGAATTAAACAGAACAATACATTTATAAAAGTTGTTTATACAACAGATAAAAGACAAATATTATGGCAATGAAAGTTAAAGAAGTAGTAGAGATTATTCCACCAAAGGACATTTTTGTAGGAAACCCGGATGCATCAGTAACCCTGATGGAATTTGGAGAATATGAAAGTGAAGATTGTGCAAAGGCAAATGAAGTAGTAAAGAAATTACTGGAAGAATTTGATGGTAAAATCAGGTTTCAATTCCGTCATTTCCCTATGACAAGAATTCACCAGCGTTCCATGAAAGCCGGAGAAGCTGCAGTTGCTGCATCGCAGGTTGGTAAGTTTTGGGAAATGCATAATATTCTTTTTGATAACCGTCGCCAGTTGGGTACAACCAGTTTAAAACTATATTCCAGAGAAGCAGGTATCAGTAATAAGCATTTTTTAGAGGAATTGATTAACTCAACTTATGGCTGGCAGGTGCGTAATGATTTAAACGAAGGAATTGAAAAAGGTGTAAGGGATGTACCGGCTTTCTTCGTTAATGGAGAAATGGTTGCAGGCAAGGCTACTTTTGAAAACCTGAGTAAGGATATTAATGCTGCTTTGAAAAAAGTAAAGAAAAAAGCCCCGGTAAAACAAAGGGCATAATTATTAAAAAGCTTCAATGAAAATTGAAGCTTTTTTTATTATCATTCTACTTCAACATAAAACGACACAAATTCCTTACCGTTTACAAAAACAATTACCGGGTAGGCGTTTTCATCCTCAAACTTATAAGTAAAACTAAGCACACTGGCTGAGTTGGAATATTGAATTTCCTCTACTTTATATTTTTTCTTATCACCCATGCCCAACTCTACTTTTGTAATACTCTCAGTACTTTTTACTGTAAAACTGAATTTTACCCCTTTATTTACTTTGGTTTTTATTTTGCCTTCACGGGGAGATATCTTCGTTAAGCCAAGTTCTATTGCAGCAACTTTTACAACCGGCATTTCAAAAAAATCGGTTTTATTTTTAGGTGCTTTGCCCAGTTTCCAGGCTTCGTTATCGGGGTAATGCTGTAGGTTAAAACTTTCTTTTTCTGTAAAAAAATAGGCAGCAGTATAAGCTTTGGTAAACTCTTTCATGTCGGCATTAAGGTAGCCACTGCCAAAAGCGGCATCTACATAGTACCACTCTTCGGGGCTTTGCCCCAATTGTACCACGGCCCAGCTATGATTAATTTCAGTTTCTTTTTCACCAATTTGCTGTGTGTTATTTTTTACAAAACCATCTACCGTAAGGCAACGGATATCGGCACTGCTGCACATATCCTGAAACAGGCTGGCAAACCCAATGCCTGTAGCTTTTCGTGTTAGTAAAACTTCTGCTGGTGTATTTTTTAAATTACTGTTATTACGGGCCGATTTAACGTCGTAATTTATATTGTGTGCAATCCAGTAATAAATAGCCCTTGCCTTATCTATTTTATTGGTAAACTTATTACTTACCACATTATTGATGGTACCCATGCTCATACTGTCTAAGGGTCCCAGGCTTTTTACATAAGCATCAATAGTAGTAAAATCACGGCCGTTTGTTTGGGCAGATACCGGACATACAGAAATGGCAAACAGAAAAGAGAGATATATTTTTAACCGGGTTTTCATTCATTAAAATTAAGTAGATAAAAGTTAATAAAATGGCAAAGCGTTTTTTTATCAGGGGCTGTCTTAAAAATTATTTTTTTGCCGGTGCACAGCACTCAGTGAGTAAGCTGGTAAGACATGAATAACATAGAAATTGAATTTCAATACTTACCGTCTTATCGCCTTACCGGCAAATATTTTGACAGTTGCTATTTAAAATCAAAAAGGGTTGCGGTAAAAACCCCTCTTTCACGTGGTTTAAAAATGGCTTTCCAGTTGCCTACATACCGGATGAGGTTAGGGACAAGATATTCGCCATATTTTGTCATCACTACTTCCATTTGTACTTTAAAATCGTAAACGCCGGCGCTGTAACTTAATGAATAATTACGGGCAACCACTTCAAATGTCTGGTCGTTAAACCAGGTGGTCATTTCATCAACAACCACATCACTTTTATTTTGGGGTTTTACTTTTTGGGTAAAGATGTAACAGCTTTGGCTTTTATACAGGTCGATGTCAATACTCATTTCGTATTTATCAGCCATTTCATCATCATAAATAGCTGTTTTATTACCGATAAATGGAAGCCCATTAATACGTTTGCCTGGATTAAAAAAAAGCATTCTCAACTGCTCTTTATTTTTCTCCAGGCCGGTTTTACCAGCTGTGCTAAACTCCCGGCCGGTAACGATATTATCCTCGCCGCAAATGCTGTCTTTTGTAAAAAAAAGAGAAGCATACATTTTGGCAGTATAATAATTAAACTCCTTGTTTTCATCATATATATCACCGGTAACCTGTTCTTCAAGTGTTTGCATGCTACGGCAGTTATTGCTGCGTAGTTGTTTGGTGGTGCTGTGCAGGCCGGCTTTTATTTTACCATCGGCATCATTCATCCTGATATCATTAATTGCTGTAAAGCCCAGTATGTGCAGGTTTCTAAAGGCTTTGTAAAAACTGGTGTCGTTTTTTATGCGGTTGATAAAGGCAG
>JANMWP010000582.1:0-4194 GCA_031394065.1 Chitinophagaceae bacterium | reverse complement strand
AATATGTGCCGCATGTTTTGGTGCTGCAATAAGTTGCCGTATCGCCGGGGCAAAGCATTTTATCGCAGCCCGAAATACCGGGACCATCATTTACAATAATGGTTTGTTTAATACTATCGGTACACCCACAGCCATTGCTTTTGCTTTTTACAACCAGCGTCACAACGTATGTGCCGGGTGTTGTGTATGTGTATTGAGGATGAACATCAGAAGATGTTTGTCCGTTTCCAAAATTCCAGAAATAAGTTGCTCCACCTACTGAGGTGTTATTAAACTGTATTAGGTTATTTATACAAAGCGGACTGGATGGGCTGAATGTAAAATTGGCAACCGGTTTATCCAGCAAACAGATATCATAAGCAATTTTACGCACACAACTTCCATCTGCATTACTGATGGTAACCACAATGCTTCCCTTGGTTACATTGCCCCAGCTAATAGTTACCGGATTGCCGGGATTGGGAGAAACTGTTCCGCCGGTAACAACCCAATTGTAAGTAAAGCCGGGCAAATTAGGTATTACCAGGTAAGTCATCTGCGAATTTTTGCAAGCAATGATGGCCGGTTTTTGTACCGGATTGATAACTGGCGGAAACTGGCCAGCTGTTCCCAGTTCTTTAAAACTGCTGTCGCATAACAGGTCGCACTGGCGGTCATTAATGAGTTGCTTCAGCTCAAATTTTTCGGGGCAGCAAACCGCAACTGCCTGACAATTCACAACTGTAAACTGCCCGCCATAGGCCAGGCTAATATTAGTAATGTCGTCTTGAATGTATATCTTATAATTGCCTGGAACAAATGAAGCTGGAATATTCCACGCCTGACTACCATTTGCTGGAATACCGGAAGCGATAACAGCAGCAGTAGTCCAGGTGGGTACATAAACGACCCGCAGTGAAGCTGTCCAGCCAGGAGTACCCCCACTCCAGGTGATTGTCTGTGAAGTACCAGCACAAAGGTTGGAACCTGCAGAAGGTGTACTAATCGTTAAAACCAGAGATTTTGCACCTGAAGTATTAGGTATTTCCTCCTTTTCCCTGGAATCTCCAAAGTGTCGAGGAGCTGCTATTGCTAAGGATGCAAAAAATACAGAAATCGATAAGGCTAATATATTTTTTTTCATGACAATTATTTTGGATTGATTTTGCATTATAAACAAATGAATAAGATTTTTTTATTTATTACAGCCTTTTATTGATGCTTCATAATTACATACCACCACACTGCAGGTTACACAATTCTCGTAAGTAACTGTATAGCGGATGCACCATTTTGCTTTAGCTCCGCAACAGGCCACCATTTTTGGATAGCTGATGTTGTATTGCAATGCCACACCACCGTTCATATCTTTTGGTGGAGAAAAATTCCAGATTAAACCATGTGTTCCGCCGCCGGATCCGCCAACTCCATTTAGGGTTCCACTGCCGAAATTGCCCATTTGTGATGCCGGTGTTGTACAAACCAAACAATCATCCGATTCGGGTACAAATTCAAACCAAACCAGATCCATCTTTACTGATTTTACTTTGCCCGGCCCTGTAACAAAACTCAGGTTTTGGGTAATGGCTGTTGATGTAACGGTGGGTTTATCTTTTTCGTTCGGTTGTATCTTAATGTCTTTGCAGGCAGTACACATACAATTCAACGTGTCACTTTTTACTTCTGTTTCTTTGTTATCCGGATCGGCTACATCTTCAGCATCTACCAAAAACTTAAGAAAGTTTATGGCAGGATTACATTCAATACTTCCGGTAAATACGACAAAACCGTTACCTGGAATTGTTTGTGGCAATACAGGGCTGATGGGAGAAAGATTGATTGCAGCACCGGCTCCGTTTACTTTATATTTTACGGCAACAACTTTTACTGCTGTGGCCAGGTTGTTTCTTACTTTTATATAAATTGATTGCACTCCTTTTTCGCAGCAGCCAACTTTTAAACTGTCGATCTGTATATCAATATTGTTTTGAATTTTAAAACTCCAGGCTTCGCTTTTGCCTTCGTTGCTGCAAATTGGTTTGCCTTCACGGTCTAATGCCTGCACTTCCCAAATAAAATCGCAGAGGTAAGGTGGTTTGCATGGGCCGGTATATATATTGCTGATTGTAGCTTCGGTTATATCCATTACATCTTTAGTTGCAATGGGGTTATTCGTTTTCATGGCCTGAGAACCGCTTTGCCCCTGCATCAGCTGCCAAACTTTTAAGCGGTAAGTAACTGTAGATTGTGGCTTGGGTACAACCGGTGTCCAGCGGAATGTAATTCCTGCTGATGCATCTTTTGGAGCAAATGATTTTGCATTGGCTGGTTCAGATAATTTTGGTGATGTACATACGCCTTCTACATAAAGTTCTACGTTAAACTTTTTCGGTTCACTTTTGCCTTCATTGCTGCAAATTGGCTTTCCCTCACGGTCCAATGCCTGCACTTCCCAAATATAATCGCAGAGATAAGGTGGCCTGCATGGGCCGGTGTAAATATTGCTGATGGTTGCTTCGGTTATATCTGCTACATCTTTAACTACAATGGGTTTATTTGTACGCATCGCCGTTGATCCGTTCTGGCCCTGCATCAGTTGCCAAACTTTCATACGGTAAGTAACAGGTTCTGTAGGCTTGGGATTAACAGCTGTCCACCGGAATAATACCGGGGCCGACATATCTTTTGCTGCAAATGATTTTCCATCTGCAGGCTCTGATAATTTTGGTGCAGTACACACTGTTACTACCTTTTCTCCTACTTTAAAAGACCACAATTCGCTTTTGCCTTCATTGGCTCCAATTGGATGGTCGTCTCTGTCAACCGCCTGAACCTGCCAAACAAAATCGCATAAATAAGGTGGCCTGCACGGGCCTGTATAAATTCCGGTAATAGCAGTCTGGGTAATATTATCTACATCTTTTGTAACAATCGGCTGGTTGGTACGCATGGCCTGCGAACCACTTTGCCCCTGCATCAATTGCCAAACTTTTAAGCGATAAATAACTGACTGTGGCTTAGGTACAACCGGTGTCCACCTGAAAAAAACTGGGGCTGCCATCTCATTTGCTGCAAATGCTTTTCCATCATTTGGAGAAACCAATTGAGGCGCTGTATAGGAGTTTGTATTCGTTTCAACTTTAAATGTATACGCTTCACTCTTGCCTTCGTTTTTTCCCATGGGTTTACCTTCTTTGTTTAGTGCCTGTACCTGCCAAACATAATCGCAGAGGTAAGGAGGCCTGCACGGGCCTGTATAAATACCGTTAACAACAGCCTGGGTAATATTATCTACATCCTTGGTAACAATAGGCTGGTTTGTTCGCATAGCCTCTGTACTGTTTTGCCCCTGCATCAGTTGCCATACTTTTAAACGGTAAGTAACGGGATCCCTGGGTTTGGGCACAAGTGGTGTCCAGCGAAAAGTAACAGGTCTGCTCAACTCAGTTTCGGTAAATATTTTTCCGTTTCCGGGATTTATTAAAGTGGGAGGTGTATATTCAGTTTCTTTGGGTGCTTCCACACTAAACTCTTTACAAACTTCATTACTGATAGCTACTCTGTCAACATTATAAAACTGTACACAGATCGAATAGCTTCCCTCTTTTAAATCATGACAACCTTGTAAAGTGCTTGTTAATTCATTGGCAGAAAAGGTTCTGGTAGTAAATTCATCAACCTGCATACCACCTGCTGAATTATTACTGCATATAATGGCACCCCCGCCTTTTATCTGAACCATCAGCCTGATACCCTTAACACTGATGGTTGGAGGCAATTGCGCTACCAGTAATAAAGAACCGGGTATATTACCCCAGTTATCAATTACAGCCGGTAATTGATTTTTTACAGTAAAGCTTACAATTTTTATCTGTTGCAGCTGGCTATAGGCAGAGGCTCCGCCCAGCATCAATAACAGTAAAAGCAGTTTAATTTTTTTCATAATCCAAATTTTTGAATTGGCTTTTGTATAGCCATTTATTACGGATACAAAAATGTAAAGAAGAAAGCGGATGTTTTTCTGAAATGTATATGTGGGTGGGATGATTGTATAAGTGTGAGCGACTCCGGCCTCCTCTATCTCCTCCTTCGGAGGAGGAAATCACGGAGACCTAAACGAAGATTATATTTTGCAAAAATTTGTTGTCAGAAAAAAGAACGCAAAGATTAATGAAGGATTGATTTATTATACTGCCAAATTCGAGTTCCCTCTCC
>JANMWP010000549.1:0-4503 GCA_031394065.1 Chitinophagaceae bacterium | reverse complement strand
ACCGGTATAGAAAAGCATGTTCTCAAAAAAACTGTACATAACAGGCAAATGTTTCTCCCAATTTACTTTGGCTATATCGGTAAAAATATACCCGATCAATTCATCTGCTTTCACTTTACTGTAGAATGTATCAACCAGTAATTCAATTTCCTTTTTAGATTCAATATCATTTTTCATACCCCATAATTTAATGCAACAATTCATAAATTTCCTGTAACAATGCTTCGCTGCAGTGCTGTTGCAACAGTGGAAATAAAATGCGTTCTTCTTTACGGATATGCTTTTCCAGCGCAACAGCCAATATATTCATCTTATCTTCCAGATCATTTGCCGCATCAAGTGATTGAAATAATCCGCTCAACTGATTATGCTCTGTTTTTATTTCTTCAGCAAGATTTTTTATTGAAGGGTGAATGTCTTCTGCTTTTTCCAGCATCATCTCTTCCAGATGAAAATGCTGTTTGATATGAGCTTCAAACTGCTGTTGTGCATACCCGGCTTTATCTTTCGCATTATCCGGCAGGCCGGGATATTTGGGTGCGTTTATCTTAAGCAACTGTGCAAGTATTAATGATCCGTGATGATCTCTTGATAAAGGTGCTATTGCTTCATGCCGTTTCATACTATAAATCTTTGTGATTAAATTTTCTTAAAGATAACCAGGTTGGTATGATCACCCAGGTAATCAGTACAACAAAAGAAATGGCCAATCCCATGTTTGTACCAAAGAAATCTTTAAAGATGGCACCGGTATAGCCCATCAGTGCCGATACATCCATTTTTAATAAAATCAATATCCTGCTTAAATCAATCGGGTTTAAAGCTGTAACGCCTACCATCATTTTTTCTAAAGGATAATCGGCAAACTGAAACAGAATAAATAAAACCAACCCATCAAAAATGATTGAAAAATAAAGCCACAATAAAATAACAACACCAATTCCTTTGGCTTTATCCCTGGCCATAACGGCGGCCAGCATGGCTATGGCAACAAAAATTACGGACAATAATAAACCTGTGCCCAACATCATAAAACCGGTTGGGGTAGCCTCATACAGCAGAATAGGAATGCCGGCACCAATTAAAAAAGCAAAAGCCATAGATGCTGCCAGGCCTGTCAAAAGGCTTAGCCAAATAGTTTTCCTTTTCAATGGCTGGCTAACTAATAACTCCAGAAACTCTGAACTGTTGTACACATAGATTGCCGAAAATAACAGGCTCACCAGTGGCACGATAATTAAAATAATATTGAGCAAACTTAATAAACCCTTTGCCGAGTTATCTTCCAGACTGAAAATACTGAGAGATATCAATAACAGAAATACGGTATAAGCAAGCATAATTTTGTTACGCAGAATATCTATAATTACATATTTGATGATCTTCTTCATTTACCTGATTTTGGTATCTTTTATTTGCCCAACATAACATGGGCAATTGCCTTCGATAATTTTTCTTCCCCGGTATCATCCCTTAAATCCTGAATTTTTTTATGAAAACAAAGTTTTCCATCCTGCATATAAATAACCTGGCTGATCAAATCATCCAGTTCACTTAAAACATGCGATGTAATTAAAACCAGTTTCCCTTTATTTTTTTCTGCAATAATTTTTCCTTTCAGAATTTCTGAAGCAACAGGGTCCAGACCCGCAGTAGGTTCATCCAGTATCAATACATCAGGATTAAAAAGAAAAGCCAGTGCAGCACTTACTTTTTGCCGGGTACCACCAGATAATGTACGCATACGTTTATTTAGTATTTCATTCAATCCAAATTGATTGACGAGATCTTCATCCAACTGCATATTTTTCTTTCCCCTGATATCCTTCATCATATTTAAAACCTGGCCAATACTCATATTGTCGGGGTAGCGGCCAATCTGTGGCATATACCCAATATTCTCCCGGTATTGCCAATGATGCTTTATATTTTTGCCATTGAATGTGATAAAACCACTATCGCACACAACCATACCCAATATGCTTTTGATAAGCGTTGTTTTGCCCGATCCATTAGGTCCAATCAATGCAATACATTCGCCTTTATTGCAGGTAACGGAAACATTATCCAGTGCCTTCAACTTACCAAACTTCTTAGATACATTACTGGCAATAATCATAGCGGTAAAGGTTTCATTAAAGGATGTTCGTCTTTTAAATTTTCGGGCGTAAGTGTTGGCAATATTTTTTCTGTCTTATCCAGCAAGGAAGTCATCAAACTGCGAAAAAGAATCATTGCCGGCGGATTTTGCTCAATAATCATCGCATACATACTCACCGGCCGGTAAGGTATATCGCCCAGTTTATCTTTATTCAGGTCGTACCCTTCGTATTTATCCCAGTAATTATTGTTGAATGTATTTAAAACCAGGCTGCCATTGGTTCCTACATCAAATGTATTGCCTTTAAAATTATTGTTTGTTACGGTTACATCCATACAACTGGCCTGTATCTTCATAGCCCAGCCATTGCTTTCAAAAACATTTTTTTCCATCTGTATCCGGCTTGCTCCTTCCATAAAAATGCCGGTCGTATTTTTTAAAAAATAATTGTTATCGATATATCCATCACTTATTTCTTTCAGCAGCAAACCATAAGCACCATCGCCCCAATTCTCTTCAAAATAATTACGAATCATTTTTACGTGATGTGAAAACATGACTGCTACACCGGCTCCATTATTGCGGAAAATATTGGTTATGTATGCATCGTTGTTCGAGAACATAAAATGCAGTCCGTAACGCATATTTTTAAACGAGCTATTGCGCCAGATAATTGAATTGGTTACAAACTCAAAATAAATACCATCACGATGACCGGTTATTGTGTTGGCTATAATACGCATGCTGTCGCTTTTCCAGCAATGAATGCCATTGCCGCTTTGCTGCTCTTCTTTTGCATAGGAAGTGATGCTGTTTTTTTCAATGGTACAATTGGTGCCGTATTGAGAATAAATTCCAAAAAAAGTATCTTCCAGAATATTGTTACGTATCACCACATCACGACTGTTATAAATTTTAATACCGGCAAAATCTTCAATGCTTGAAATACCTGAATGAATTATTTTAAATCCATCCACCACTACTCCATTTGCTTTGATGGAGATGATCTCGTATTTATGATCTCCATCCAAAACAGGATAATTGATACCAAGCAGAAAAACAGATGTACTGATGATGATATTTTTCTCGTGATAATGACCGGCATCAACCAAAACAGTATCGCCATTTGTTGCTGCCATTAAACCCTCCTGAATGGTTTTATAGGTTTGTTGTTTTCCGATATGAATTGTTTTTGCAAAAAGATTGTTTGCTAAAACAATTAAAGCTGATATGAAAATTATTTTTTTCATAGCCTTATTAATTCACTCCATGACACAATGGTTCCGGGAAAATGTTTTTGAACAGCCACTAAACTGTCTTGCAAATCGAAAGCGGCAATATTACCTGCCATGGGGCTTCTTAGTTCTGTTGCGTTTAGCAACAAAGCATTTTTTACATCAATCAACTGATGGTTGCCGGAATAATTTGTGAGGTAAATATTTTTAATATTACCCGATTCGATCTCTTTTGTTTTCAAATAATCCAGTATGCAATGTGTATCATCAAATTTATAAATCTTTGCTTTCTTAGTAACCAACTCGGCTCCAAAACGGGCATCGCTGATGGTCATTTTGCAAAAATGGCAATTATCAACACCCACTTTAAGCGGCTCAGGCACTGCATTGCAGGATGTTACCGTAATTAAAAAAGCAAAGGCCATGGTGGATGATAATGCAATGTTACTTTTACCCTTTTTTGAAGTACGCCAAACAATTAAAGTAACTAAAAGTAATAAAGCACCAACTGATACAAATATCCATCCGCCTTTATCAGGAATTGAATAAGCACCAAAATTCAGTAACTGTTTAAAGCCGATCAATGGTGGCTGGTATGCCATACCCGGTACAATAATAGCGGCATCAGGATTCAGATTATGTCCATAGTTATACTCCCATCTCCAGAAATCGTACATGGCTAAAACGCCAAAACTTATAAACAGTACAAACAAAAAGTACAATAATTTTTTTCTGGCAACAAAACCGGTTACAACAAATAATAAAGCAAAAAAGCCGATGATGTATGGCAGTATGGTGAATTCAAAAAAATCAGCAGTATGCAAAGTTTTCATCCCAATGTAATGATTCAAGCCATTAATTATGTCCACATTGCCGGCAAGTTTATTGGAAAAGATCAACAGTCTCAACCCTTCGGGATATTGTGGCGCATCTAAATCAATCCGCCATAAGGGAACAAATAAAACCGCAACCAGGGCCAATCCGCAAATCATCAACAAGAATCTTATCCATATTTTCAATTTATCATTCTTCATCTTTTTATCTTTTAAAACTGATTATAACAACCGTTGTGATAAAATGGCTGTCAGCCTGAGCTTGTCGAAGGCGGTGCAACTTTAAAGAAAGCTTTTATTATAATTCAACCCGCCTTCGACAAGCTCAGGCTGA
>JANMWP010000532.1:0-3030 GCA_031394065.1 Chitinophagaceae bacterium | reverse complement strand
GCTGGTTAATTGCCGCATTAAATTTATTAAACGAAGCAGAAATAAATTATAAACAGGCACGCAACAAACGGCTGCATGTGGAGCTGGCAATTATTAAACTCTGTTACCTGTTGCAGGCCGTGGAAATGGTGAATAATGAGGGTATTCTTTCCCAAAAAAAAATAGTTGAAACAGCCCGGCCGGTTGCATTTAAATCTATTCAGCCAATAAGGGTTAAGGAACAGGAAGCACTGGTTATTCAAAAAAAACCGGAAGCCCGCCTGCCGGACGGACAGGCAAAACTGATTATTGAAGAACCAGAACAAAAGATCGAAAAGAAAATCATTCATGAGACAGAACCGGTAAGTGCCGAACCAAAAAAATCGCTCGGTTCTTTAGATGCCATCCGCAAAAAACTAACTGCACAAAATAAAAACGGCAACGAGGTTAAAACATTAACTGATGATGAACTCAGGTTGTGTTGGGATAAGTTTATCGAAAAACTGATCACCAAAAAGAATCACTCGGCAGTTACCAATTTTAAAATGGCAGCGCTGAAAATTGTAGACAACAATTCAATAGAGATTATTACGGAGAATAATATTCAACAAAAATTTATTGAGCAGGAACGGGCCGAACTGGTGGATGATCTGCAGCAATATTTTTGCAACCGCCAGCTTACGTATAATGTCATCATCAACGAAAAAGAAGGAACCGGTGAGATAGCCGAAAAGCCATTAAGCTCCCGGGAACAATATCTAAAAATAATTGAGGAATATCCCCTGGTTAAAGAATTAAAAGACAGGCTGCGGTTAGAACTCGATTATTAAGCCAAACTGCCCTGTATTTCCGCTTTTTGCCTTAATTTCGAACCTCAATCTAAAATAAGCGATTTATATTATGGCAGAAGTGATACGCATGCCGCTTTTAAGCGATACAATGACCGAGGGAAAAATAATATCCTGGAATAAAAAAGTGGGCGATAAAGTAAAAGCAGATGACGTACTTGCCGATGTGGAGACTGATAAGGCAACCATGGAAGTAAATGGGTATGTGGATGGAACTTTATTATACATAGGTGTACCCGCCGGCGAAGCTGCCAAAATAAATCAGATCATAGCTATTGTTGGTAAAGATGGCGAAGATTATAAATCTTTATTAGATACTGATAAAGGTGATGCAAAAACCTCAGGTGCTGCAAACGAACAACCAACAACCAACAACGAACAACCTGCAACTTCCCAACCACAAACCCAAGACTCAAAACCCCAAACTATATCCCTTCCTGCCGGCGCCAAAGAAATCCGTATGCCTTTATTGAGTGATACAATGACCGAAGGGAAAATTGTAAGCTGGAATAAAAAAGTGGGCGATTTTGTAAAAGCTGATGATGTACTGGCCGATGTGGAAACTGATAAAGCAACCATGGAAGTGGTAGGATACGAAGAAGGGACCTTACTATATGTTGGTGTGGAAGCCGGTAATGCTGCAAAAATAAATGAGATAATTGCCATAGTTGGTAAAGCCGGAACCGATGTAAGTGCTTATGTGGCTGCTGAAAAAGCAGGAGGAAATTCATTGGCTGTTGACCATAGTTCGTTGACCGTTAGCAATTCTGAATCAGCACCCGAACAACCAGCAACAAACAACGAACAGGCTGCTGCTTCTACCAACGGTAGAGTAATAGCCTCTCCTTTAGCAAAAAAACTTGCAGCCGATAAAGGTATTGATATCAGTAAAGTAAATGGTAGTGGCGATGGCGGTAGGGTTACTAAAAAAGATATAGATGGTTATGTGCCAACTACTGCAAAACCCTCTACAGCGATTACAAACCCTGTCGGCGGTTCCGTAAAACCATTTACAGCATCCACTGAGGAAGGACACACCGATGTGCCATTAACTCAAATGCGTAAAACCATTGCACGTCGCCTGGGCGAAAGTAAATTCAGTGCACCGCATTTTTATTTAACCATGGAGATAAACATGGATAATGCCATCAATGTTCGTACGCAGTTAAATGAATTGAGCCCGGTTAAAATTTCGTTCAACGATTTTGTAATAAAAGCGGTGGCTTTATCGCTGCACCAGCATCCAAATGTAAACAGCAGCTGGATGGGTGATTTCATCCGCCTGAATCATCACATACATATTGGCAGTGCGGTGGCAACACCCGATGGTTTAATTGTACCGGTAATTCGTTTTGCCGACCAAAAAACCTTATCGCAAATTGCTACGGAGGCAAAAGAATTATACGGCAAGGCAAAAGATAAAAAAATACAGCCCAGTGAATTCACAGGCAATACATTTACCATTTCTAACCTGGGCATGATGGATATTGAAGAATTTACCGCTATCATCAATCCGCCCGACAGTGCTATTTTAGCCGTTGGCCGCATTAAAGAAACGGTGGTAAAAAAAGCGGATGGATTTGGCGTAAGCAATTTTATGAAACTGACTATGAGCTGCGATCACCGTACGGTGGATGGCGCTGTGGGAGCGGCTTTTCTGCAAACGCTTAAAAAATATTTAGAGAATCCGGTTACAATGTTGTTATAATTTTCTGTCATTTCGACGAAGGAGAAATCTAATAAATTGATTGCGTTAGTTTTTTAAAAGCTGACGCTTTTTTTATTTTATTGTCCCGGCATTTTATCTTTAATGAACTTCATTGGCGTCGCACTCTTGTGCATTATATCTTTATTGAACTTTTATCAAAGCGAAAAAAGCTATCTTAACATGATGAATAAATTCAAATATTTAGGGGCCATTGCAGCCATTGCTGTTTTCCTCACTATTTTTGGTTATTGGGCAAAAATTACACACCAGGCTTATGCAGATAAAGTATTTACCATTGGTATGTGGAGCCTTGCAGCCAGTGCAGCAGTATACATTTACTTTAAGTTTCTCTCTCTTAAAAAGTAGGATTCATAATTATTTAATTTTTATTTTCAATAAATTTTGAAAATACAAAAACTTCACTATCTTTGTGGTATAAATAAGCAATCATGAAACTTACCGAAGCAAAAGCACAGTTCATCAGCAGTTGGGGAG
>JANMWP010000447.1:0-3493 GCA_031394065.1 Chitinophagaceae bacterium | reverse complement strand
ATGAGGTAAAGCATACCCCCTACCCCCCTGAAGGGGGAACCTGGAGTATTATTGTTTTGAGAATGTTTATCACTCAAATCTTGATATGAATTTATTTAATTGAACCTCGTATAGAGAAAGCCCCTTTAGGGGTTTGGGGTTACATGTATTTCATAAACTTCCATCACCGGGTTTGCCAGTAATTTTTTTGCAGCATCTTCTGCAATTGCCAACGCTACTTCTTTAGCGTCAGCTTCAATCTGAAGGTCGATATGTTTTCCTATCCGCACATCGGTAACATCATTTAAACCTAAATTCTGTAAACCTCCCATTACTGCTTTGCCTTGTGGGTCTAATAAATCTTTAAGTGGCATAACTTTTATCTGAACAGTAAATATCATGATGGTTGTTGTTTATAAAGCAAAGATAAAATAATGTAAACTATAAAAACCAGCGGCACGGCCAGCCAATGAAATAATAAGGCTGATACTACAGCTACTGCCAGTAAAATTATTTTAGGCAGATTATTTTTTATGCTGTAATCTTTGAATTTTAATGCCATCAGGGGCAGCGTAGATACCATTAACCCGCTTACCAGCACAATAACTGCATACAACACCCATTTATTGGTAAGCCATTCGCTTACATCAATAAAACCATTGCCAAAATGCAATATCAAAGGAAACGAAGCTATAAGCAGCCCTGCTGCAGGTATTGGCACTCCCTTAAATCCATAAGACTGTGAATTATCAAGATTAAATCTTGCCAAACGGTAAGCGCCTGCACAGGCAACTAAAAAAGCCGGCAGCAGCCAGGCAATGGAAGTTTCCAATCCATTCTCTTCTTTTATAAAACTAATGCGGAGCAGTTGGTATAAAATTACTGAAGGTGCCACACCAAAACTCACTACATCACTCAATGAATCTAATTGTTTACCCATTTCTGATGTTGCATTCATTAAACGGGCAACAAAACCATCTAAAAAATCTATTACTGCTGCAGCAAAAATAAAGTAAGAAGCAATGGATATTTTTTCAGGAATATTATAATGCGTACTCAGGTCTTCGCCAACATAAATAGAAATGCTTTCTGTCTGCAATGCAAAAACAATGGCAATACAGCCTAAAAAAAGATTAAGCAGGGTAAAGATGTTTGGAATTTGTTTGGTCATCAGGGGTTTCTATTTTTTCATGTAAGCCTCAATCTCCTCAACAGTGATAGGAATATTTTTCATCAAATCTTTATTTCCGTTTCTTGTTATCCAGAAATTATTTTCTATGCGTACGCCCATCTGCTCTTCTTCAATATAAATACCGGGCTCAATAGTAAATACCATGCCTGCTTTTACAGGTGCTGTTCTGGTACCTAAATCATGTACATCAATACCCAAATGATGAGATATACCATGATACAGGTATTTTCGGTAAGCCCGGTTTTCAGGATCTTCATTTTTAATCTCCGATTTTCTCAGCAATCCAATTTTTTGAAAAACCACCGTTGCTTCGTCGCCTATCTTTTCGGTATAATCAACAATGCTGATACCGGGTTTTAAAATGCTGGCCGCATATTGATGCAAATGCAGGCAGGCATTATAAACAGTTTTTTGTCTGCGGCCGAATTTACCATTTACCGGTACAGTTCTGGTTAGATCTGCACAGTAATAACCATACTCTGCACCAAAATCCATCAGTATTAATTCTCCGGCTTTACACTCCCGGTTGTTTTCAACATAATGCAGTGTACGTGCCCGGTCGCCACTGGCAATGATAGAGCCATAAGCAGGTCCCGTGGCCCTTTGCGATAAAAAAGAATGATAAATTTCTGCCTCAATTTCATACTCCATAATGCCGGGCTGAATAATCTGCATCACCCTTCTAAAAGTTATATCGGTAATATCAATTGCCTTTTGCAATACATCCACTTCCAATGCAGTTTTAACGGCACGCAGGTCTTTTATAATTCTTGCACTGCGTTTGTAATTGTGCAGCGGGTAACGTTGTTTCATCATTTCGGCATAACGATAATCCCTTACCGGTACCCAGTTGGCCTTGCGGTCGTTTTCATTGCTGTTTAAATAAATAGTATCTGCTAAATGTATCCAGCCTTGCAGTAATGCTTCTGCAGTATCAAGCCATATAATTGTTGCAATGCCAGATGTAGCAGTGCCTTCATGATCTCTTAAGCGGTGTCCATCCCATTTTTCTTTTAGCGCATTGGGTCTTACCAAAACCAAAACTTCCCTGTACTTTGCATCTGGATTATCAGGAAATAAAATCAACATGGTATCTTCCTGCTCAACACCGGTTAGCCAGAACAAATCGGAGTTTTGTTTAAACCTGTGCAACTGATCACCATTGGTTGGCAATTCATCATTGCTGTTAAAAATGGCAATGGAATTTTTTTCCATCTTTTCAACAAAACGCTTACGGTTTTGTACAAAGATTCCGGGGTTGAGTGGCAGATATTTCATACTTTTTATTTATGCTGCAATATACATTTTAATAGTTTCTTTTGGGGGCTGTATAATGGTTAGATGAATCAGATAAATTTATAATAAACACTACCTGTTGCAATTCAATAATAATTAAGACAATTAAATTTAACTCACTATTATTTAAACTTATTTAATAAAGTCTGCTAATATTTAATATTTATAAATAATTAGCCTTTTTCAGCTTATCCATTTTAAATATACGTGGGTTAGTTTATCTTTTTAAATTCACAATTCCATAACTTTGCGCAATCGATTGCGAAACTTAAAACAATTACTTGCTATGTCAGTATCAACTACAATTGCCCCCCCATTCAATGCATTGAAAAAACTCGGATTAACTCAAACAGAAAATGTCAATTATCAACTTAGTCCTGCTCTTTTAACCCAACAGGCTGTACAGCGTGGCGATGGTGTTTTAAACGATACCGGAGCCCTGTTGATCAACACCGGAAAATTTACCGGCCGCAGCCCTAAGGACAAATTCACGGTAAAAGATGCACTTACCGAAAACACCGTGCATTGGAACGATTTTAATATTCCCTTTGAAGAAAAAAACTTTTTTCAGCTAAAAGAAAAAATGCTGGCGCACCTGAGCGGAAAAGAAATCTGGGTACGTGATTGCTATGCCTGTGCAGAGGAAGCTTACCAGCTCAGGTTAAGGGTGATAAATGAAAACCCCTGGAGCAATTTATTTTGTTACAATATGTTTATCCGCCCCGAGGAAAAAGATTTAGAAAATTTTGAACCACACTGGCATATTATACAGGCCCCAAGCTTTATGGCCAATCCTGCTGTTGATGGCACCCGTGCCGAAAACTTTGCTGTTATAAGCTTTACACACAAAACCATTTTGATTGGTGGTACCGGTTACACCGGCGAAATGAAGAAAGGAATTTTTACCATGCTTAATTTTGTGTTGCCTACAAAGGCAGATGTGTTAAGCATGCATTGCAGTGCCAACATGGGCGATGAAGGAGACACCGCTGTATTCTTTGGATTAAGCGGCACCGGTAAAACAAC
>JANMWP010000142.1:0-3763 GCA_031394065.1 Chitinophagaceae bacterium | reverse complement strand
TCGTTGAAATTTTTTGTCTGCATGCCGGGCCTTGGCAAACCTATAAGGGTTTGCAGCCAGGCCTTGTGGGAGGGAAACCTTATAGCGTTTGTGAGTGTGGCTCTCTGCTACAAACCTATAAGGTTTTGCAAGGCCACATTGCCCGCCCTGCAAACTGATAGGTTTACCCTGTTGTGGATAATAATTTTAATAATCTGCCCATTTTCCTTTGCCGGGCGGCTATTGTGCCTTATCGGTCTTTCACAGATGCAATTTTTTTATTTGAAGCCTGCGTTGTGAAACCCCGCTGGAACAGAAAAAAGAACCAATAATGGTTTTGCCGGTAAGGAAGACAGTATTCTGTTAAAGACCTTTATTAAAAAATCTCAAGAAAACCATATTCAGATGAAATTGATAATGCTTCAATATCCGGTATATGCTTTACCAGCAGCATTTCAATAAAAGTATTGCTTTGATTGCCTGTTCTGAGTAAAACTACTTTAGGAGGGAAACCTTTAAGATTTGCCAGGTTTAAGAAATCTTCGTCATTGGTTACAATGATAAAATCATTATCCGATGCGTAATTCCATATCTCAGTATCAGTTGCCGGAATAGTTAATTCAATAAGATCAACATGTTTACAGTCGCTGAAATGCTCTTTAAGTCTGGCAATTAACCGCCATGAAATATTAGCATCCAGTAACAACTTCATGATTTAAGCAGCTATGATTTTTATGATAGACTCCCTGTTGGCGGCAAATGCAAGTGCTGCACGTATATGTTCTTCTATAAGTACGGGATAATCATTCAATATCTCAGTATTGGTCATACCGGAAGCCAGCCATTGCAAAATATCAGCAACAGCTATCCTTGTTCCTTTAATGCATGGCTTGCCAAAACGTATATCGGCATTTATAGAAATATAAGACGAAAACTCATTCATGCATTAAAGTTAGGTTTTTTCTTTTAAAACCGAAATATATCATCCCTGCTGGGTGCATTTCAAATTGTTGCAGCACATTAAAGGGTTGCCAACCTTAATTAAGCATTTTTTAAGTTTAAAATAACTCTATCAAGGTTGGCAACCCTGGCGACATTGCCGGGCGGCTATTATACCTTATTTACCCTGTAAAATTAAAGCCATTACAGAAAGATGGAAAAAGGCTAAATTTGTTAAAACAATAAACGGGTAAACTAAAATATATGGATACTTTACTTATTCAGCTTACCAATTCAAAAGCTTACAAGCTTTTGCAGGATATGGAAGAGCTTGATCTTATACGTGTAGTAAAGCAACCCGTAAAAATATCATTGTTGCGAAGCAGGCTCAAAACAAAAATGACCAATGAAAATATTGACAGCCAGATCAAATCAATCCGCAACGAATGGCAGAGAGATATTTAATAGATAGTTCAGCAGCCATTAAATACTAACGCAACATCCTTCTGTAAAACCTTCAACTTCTAAACATTTTTCGTAAATTTGAACAAACATTAAAACTATGCGTACACTGAATGTTTCTATATCCGATATTGAGTATAACAAATTTGGCTTAAAAGAAGAAAAGCTGACCTTTACTGATTTTATTGACATCGTCAGTAAAGAATTAACACGCCAAAACCTAAGCAAGTGCTTAGAGCTTGCAGACAAATACGGCATTTCAAAAATGACAATGGACGAAATTACAAATGAAGTAAAAGCTGTTAGAAAAAATGTAAAGAATCATAATTGATACCAATGTAATTGTTTCATCTCTCATTCAGCGTGGTTATCCCAACCTTATTATTAATAATCTTTTTATTGAACAGAAATTTCAACTTTGTATTTCAGACGAACTATTGGCTGAATATTACGAAGTTTTAGCAAGACCAAAATTTTCAAAATTTCAGGATTTTTTTATTCGTGCCGAAGCTTTACTTGTTGAAATAGAAGCCAAAGCAACAAAGTATATCCCTACCATAACACTCGATCTTATTAAGGACGATGATGACAACATGGTTTTAGAACTTGCCCATGAATCTTTGGCCGATTTTGTGATTACAGGCAACATTACAGACTTTACTTTTCCTGCTTACAGGCAAACTAAAATCGTAACGCCAAAACAATATTGGGATAACTACCAACCCAACTAACAACCATATCAACTGCTGCCCGGCCCGCTCAATAACCCAAAACTTCCCTACACTAATTACCCCCCCCCCTTGTGGATAATAATTTTAACATTATACCCATTTTCCTTTGCCAGCCCGTAATTATACCTTATTTTTTATTTGATGAGTACGTTGTGAAAACCCGCCGGGACAAAAAAACCTTAATTTTACATCATGTCAACAGCAATAAATATTCAGGAGATACTTTCTAAAGTAAAAGAACTTGATAAGGAAGAACAAGTAACGCTTTTAGAGCGGTTAGCTGCGCTCATCAGAAAAGATGAAACATTGAAACCGGCAAAACTTTCAAACATATCCGGCATAGGATCAAAAGTTTGGAAAAAAACAAATATTGACAAGTATGTTGAACAGGAAAGACAATGGTAATTGAAGAATTTAAAGATAAAGTTGTCTTTTTAGATACTGCTCCCTTAATTTATTTTATTGAAGGTTATTCTGAGTATTAGCTAAAACTTAAAGAGCTTTTTATAGCTAATGACGAAGGATTTTTTAAATTTCTAACTTCGTCAATTACACTTTTAGCGGTTTTGGTTAAACCGATGCGAACTGGCGAAACTAAAATTGCAGAACAATACAAATCAATTCTTACTAATGCAGAAGGAATTGATATTTTTGAAATTACTATCCCCATTTCAATAAAAGCTGCTGAAATCAGAGCAAAATATAATTTTCGCACACCTGATGCACTACAATTAGCAACTGCAATTGAAAAAAAGGCAGATTTTTTCCTAACTAATGACCTGCGCTTAAAATCAATAACCGGGATCAAAGTCTTAACTATTTCAGAACTACAGTAGCCTCAAAATTCCCTAAATCTATAAGATGCCAGGCCGCATTACCCGCCCGGCAAACACTATAAGGTTTTGCCCGGCTGCGCAGGCCATGCTGCAAACGGGAGAGGTTTTACCCTGTTGTGGATAATAATTTTAACGATCTACCCATTTTCCTTTGCCGGGCCGCCATTATACCTTGTTTTGCCTTTAAATTAACCCGGTTCTGGTGCTGTGATTGGGCGTATGCTTCCATAACATCTAATACGATTGCACAGTAGAGCGAATTTGTGTAAATTTGCTGTATGATACAACGCTTCTATTTCGACACTTCTGTTTTCGGCGGTTTGTATGATACTGAATTTGAAAAAGAAACAACTATTCTTTTTGAAAAAGTTGCGTTGGGACAGATCATTTGTGTTTACTCAAACCTGACAGAAAGCGAACTTTCAAAAGCACCACAACCCGTTAAGGATTTTTTTCAGAATCTAAAGGATAACCAAAAGGAAGTAATAAGCGTTACACCAGAGGCTTTGCAACTTGCACAAAATTATATTAATGAAAATGTGGTTGGGCAAACAAGTTTAGACGATTGTATCCATATTGCAACTGCAACATTAAGTAAGGTTGACATTTTAGTAAGCTGGAATTTTAAACACATTGTAAATGTTTATAGAATCCGTGGATACAATTCTGTAAATTTACGGTTAGGATATTCAACAATTGACATACGTTCACCAAATGAAATTACAGGCAATGAAAACGACTGAAAAAAAAATAAAAGCGTTTGACACAGTTAAAACTTTTAGAGAAATTAAGGACAAAATTTCAAAAGACATTCAG
>JANMWP010000409.1:0-4663 GCA_031394065.1 Chitinophagaceae bacterium | reverse complement strand
AGAGGTTCCAGAAATAGATGATGACAACAAAGACTAATGTACCTTTGCCTTCCTGTAAAAAGAACAGCAGGATTTGATAAATGTCTAAAAAACAGCTGATAATTTCTCTTTCCGGTCTGGCGCTCGTTATCCTCCTTTTTAAATTCGGATCAACAACTGCTCCTAAAAGCAAGGTAGAAGCCCCAGTTACAAATGCTTCAAAAAGTTTTGATATTCTTAAATTTATTACTGAAGAAAAGAAACGTCTGTCTCCTTCTCAAATTGTAAATCTTGGTAAATTAGAAAATAGTGTAACACGTGGGGATGTTAACAGTCAATTAATTACAGCAAATACACAGCTGGCCAATTTCTGGAAAGACACTGTGAAATCCTTTGAACCCTATGTTTATTATTTATCCGAAGCTGCTAAGTTGGATAAGTCGGAAAAAAACCTCACCTTTGCTGCCCAATTAATTTTAGACAACCTCAGAGCAGAACAGGATGAGGCTAAATTAAACTGGAAAACAACACAGGCAATAGATTTGTTTGAAAAAGCAATAGAACTTTATCCCAACAATGACGATTTAAAAGTTGGACTGGGAAGTTGCTATGTGTTTGGAAAAGGCAGAGTGGGCGGACCGTCAGAAACAATGAAAGGCATTCAACAGCTGTTAAGTGTTGTTCGTAAAGACTCAAACAACATGAAAGCGCAGATGATGCTGGGGGTTGGAGGATTTGTTTCGGGACAATATGACAAAGCCATTGAGCGTTTAAACAAGGTAGTAATTGCACAACCGGAAAACATTGAAGCAATTGCATTTTTAGCTGATACTTATGCAGCCAAAGGCAATAAGACAGAAGCTATAAAATGGTACACAATCAGTAAAAGACTGGTGAATAATCCGCATTACAGCCAGGAAGTAGATGAACGGATTAAAACATTACGGTAACATATCGAAGTAATATTCGATTTACATATTTTAAAAATTATTTTAAACACAAAAAAGACTAGTTATGCCTTGTGGTAAAAAGAGAAAACGTCATAAAATTGCAACACACAAGCGTAAAAAACGTTTAAGAAAGAACCGTCATAAGAAGAAGTAATTTTTCTTACCGGTGCCCGGAATCCTCGTCTGGGCAAACATGTATCTGCATTCATTACAAACAATGGCTGGTTGTAATGTGTGCGTTTATGTTTTTCTTTTAACGATTTACTGGTCTTACCAAAAAATTACGCTTGACCAAGGAACTTATTATTAATTCGGCTCCACAAGGAGTTGAAATTGCCCTGTTGGAGGACAAAAAACTGGTGGAACTACACAGCGAAAAAGCTGATGCCAGTTTTGGTGTGGGCGACCTGTATCTTGGAAAGGTTAAGAAACTGATTCCAGGCCTGAATGCTGCATTTATTGATGTAGGTTTTGAAAAAGATGCTTTTCTGCATTATACCGATCTCAGCCCTTATGTTCGTTCTATTTTAAAATTCACTACCGAATCTATTAATGATAAATCGGAAGGCGGATTTGATTTTTCTAAATTTAAAGTTGAGCCGGAAATTATAAAGACGGGTAAAATTGCCGAGGTTATGAATGGCAAGCCAAATGTATTGGTACAGATTTTAAAAGAACCCATTGCTGCAAAGGGGCCAAGGCTGAGTTGCGAACTATCGTTACCAGGTCGTTTTGTAGTTGTTACCCCGTTCAATGATATCATTGCAATTTCCCGTAAAATTCACTCATCAGACGAAAGAAAAAGATTACACAAGATTATAGAAGCCATTAAGCCAAAAAACCTGGGTGTAATTGTTAGAACAGCTGCAGAAGGCAAACATACTGCTGAATTACATGAGGACCTGTTAAGTCTTATCGCAACCTGGAAAACCATTCAAACCAACTTAAAAGGCGCAACACCGCCAACAAAAATATTAAGCGAACAAGGTAAAACCACCAGCATTTTAAGAGATCTTTTAAATGAAGATTTTAATAAGATTGTGGTTAATGATAAGAATATTTTTGGCGATGCAAAAACTTATATACAACGTATTGCACCCGATAAAGCTGATATCGTTTCTTATTATAACAACGGCTCACCAATTTTTGACAGTTTTGGAATTACCAAGCAGGTAAAAGCTGCTTTTGGTAAAACTGTAAACCTGCCCAGCGGAGCTTATTTAATTGTTGAGCATACCGAAGCCTTGCATGTAATTGATGTTAACAGCGGATATAAAAGTGTAAGCAATAACCAGGAGCAAAATGCCCTGGAAACTAATCTGGAAGCGGCTGAAGAGATTGCCCGCCAGATGCGGTTGAGAGACTTGGGTGGTATTATTGTTGTTGATTTCATTGATATGAAATTGATGGAGAACAAAAAGAAATTAGCCGATGCTATGGATGGTTACATGCGTCCGGACAGGGCTAAACATGCCGTACTGGCCATCAGCAAATTTGGTTTAATGCAGATTACCCGGCAGCGCATGAAGCCGGAAATGAATATAAATACCACCGAAGTTTGCCCAAGCTGCAATGGCACCGGAAAAATCTCATCAACCCTTATTTTAGAAGATGAAATTGAAAAAAACCTCAGTTACCTTATTATGCAGAAGCATACCGGTTTAACTGTAGAGATTCATCCTATGTTACATTCATACCTTACCAAAGGATTTTTATTTTCTAAACTGAGCAAATGGCGCCGCAAGTACAAACAGCGCATTAAATTAAAAGTCAACTCAAATTATCATTTAACTGAGTTTCATTTTTTTGATGACAGTGATGAGGAAATAAAGCTTTAACAAATTTAGATCCTTACATTCTTACCAAACATATTGCTTAATGCTTCCGGGGTAATGGTATTAAATTCAACTGCCACTTTTTTGTTTTTACCAATAATAAAATCTTCTTTTGCTTGGTAAATAACCCCTTTGTTTTTTGCAAATGCAACCAAGGTTACAGCTTCTCCAACAGGTAGTTTCTCAAGTATTACTTTTGTTTCAGCGGTAAATTTTATTTTTTTATTCAGAAGCCCGTTAAAGGATTTGAAGATTATGAAATATTCAATCTGGCTGTAATTGAGTGTTATGGGTATATCAAGTTCAGTATCGGTAAACTCTTTATTATTATAAAACCGGTCACAGTTTATCCAGCCCAATGTGCCAATGGTTGCAGGTGCATAATATTTTTTTAACTGACCGGTCATATCTTTTTGGCTTTGCGCTTCTACTGCATTTTGATAGGAAGCATTGTCTTTTTCCATCTGTTCCTTTTCCTTGCACAATTCTTCCTGAGAAATCACCCGGTACTGCCTGCCAAATCTGTACCCCTCCTCCGGGCGCTTATTATAGGAATAAACGATATCATCGCCACCATACCAGTTATAATACAAAGTGTCGATAATTTTATCAATTCCTCTCTTTTTAAACTCAGCAACCATATCGCTCAGGGTCATTAATTTGTTCATAAAATAAACTTTAGCATTCAGTTTATTAAAAAGGTGGTACTTGCTTTTTATCGTCGGTTCTCTCACCGCAGTTTGGATGTTGCTCGATCTTGTGTTGAATTCTATCTCTTCAAACTGCTGTTCCAGTTTATCACCGGCCTTTACCCAGTTCATTGAGCCTGCACTATCCCGTTCACCATAAAACAATTCCATTTCTTCTTTTGCAAATACAGGAAAATCAACCGGCAGATTATGTTCTTTCTTCAGTCTGATCTTTTGTCCGTTATTTTCCATCCCAATAAAATAACTGCCGCCCGATGCAAGCAACCGGCCATTGCTTACTGTTGCTGCATTGCTTTTAAACAGATCGCTGCTTGTTGTCAATTCAATAATACGCACATCAATTTTCCCTTCAACCGGAGTACCATCTTCCAGTTCAAATGCAGCCGGATTAATGGTTACCCTCAATCCTTTACTTGCAGTAACTATGGAAACTTTTCCTTCCGGCACAGTAAATTTTTGGGTTACAGAGTTATCAAAGCGGGTGTTATTTTCACTGATATCAAAAAAATTATCAGGCAGAACATAAACAGTATCACCTGGCAATGATGAATTTGCTGTGGCGGCAATACTGTTTTTACTTTTTTTACTGTTGCAGGAAAATAAAAGGCATGCAGTTAATACGCATGCAAATGCGATTCGTGTAGTTGGCATGATTTGGCGTTTTATTAGTTAAGTAAAATTGGGGTAATAACGGAACGCCCGAAATAAAATTATGATATACCGGAGGGCTTAAAAAAATGTTAAACGAAAACTCTTGTAGATTTTTTGCAGATTATCTCTAATAAAAAATCCCCTGAAAATTCAGGGGATTAAAATTCGGTAATATTTTATCAATGCTGAAATACTGATCTTATTGATAGGTTATAACCAACTTGGGCCTTTTGGCGGTATTGGCATGTTTACTTGAACAGAAATTTCTTAGGTTATAAAACACTTCATTTTGTAACCGTATTTTAAACCCGTAGTTATTTCCAGTTACCATTGAAGTTGTCAGGGTAGTTACGTCTACATCTATTAAATCAAAAGTTGATTGATTTGAGTGCGGAATTGAAATTTGCGTGGTAATATCTCCTAATGGTTGATTCGGCCAGTTTAATGTTGAGTTCCAGTTAGATGTAACCCGTTCTATAAACATCGCATTATTTGTTCCAAAATTGGCATCCACCTGGTTACCATTCAAAGGATTTGG
>JANMWP010000381.1:0-1552 GCA_031394065.1 Chitinophagaceae bacterium | reverse complement strand
ATTTAAAAGAACTTGGGCTGGTACATGCTCCAATACATGAAGCATTTTTTGATAATGGAAGCGAAGCTAGGCTTCGTTTTATAGGTAATGTACTCCTAAACAGAATGGAAGTTTTTTATGAATACAATACTGCATTAATGTGCATTCCGCAGGCCGATCTGATTAAATTTAATGTAAAGACCGGCGATACAGAAGGCCTGGTGAATTATGGATTAAGTATTAAAGGAATAAAGCTTGCAGCAGTAATTATTGACAGGGGAGAAGAACGCAAAAGTTCATTCAGAAGTAAAGACGGGTTTGATGTAAATACTTTTGCACGCAAATATTTTAATGGGGGAGGTCATTTTAATGCAGCAGGTGGTTTTAATAAAGAGCCGCTGGAAGAAGTGGCAATAAAATTTCAACAGGCTATTAAAGAAAATGCAGATCAATTAAGCAGTTATCAATTTTAAAAACATAAAACAAAATAAACACAATGAAACAATTTATTTATTTGGTTGCAATTTGTATGCTGGCTTTAACTGCATGCACAGGTTCATTTAAAAAAGGAGATAATGGCCTTGAGTATAAGATCATCTCTTCGGGAAGCGGAAAAAAACTTTCATATGGTAACTTTATGCAGTTACATATTAAGCGGGTATATACTGGAACTAAAGACACCGTGTTAATGGACACCCGTGATGAAATGTCACAAATTCAGGTATTAGATTCTGTAACAATGCCGTTGGCCTATTTTAAAATTTTAAAACAAATGAAAAAAGGCGATAGCCTTATCGTCAGGTTTTTGACAGACAGTGTTTTTAAAGACCCTAAAAATGTGATGCCTCCTTTTATGCAGAAAGGAAAGTACATATACACACATGTAAAACTGGTTAACTACTTTGAAACCAAAGAGCAGGCCGACAGCGCCAATCAGGCCGAGATGGCTTTAGCCAAACCAAGGTTTTTTAAAAAGAACATGGAACTGATTGAAAAAGAACTGGCAGGTAAAAAAGTGCAGTTGGATGCCGACAGTAAAATCATTGAAGCTTACCTGGCAAAAAATAATATTAAGGCACAGAAAACCAAGTGGGGAACCTATATTGCCATTGTTACAGAAGGAACCGGAGAAAAATTAAGCAATACAGATGTTGCGGTTGTAAATTATACTGGCCGTACTTTGGATAGTGGGAAAGTTTTTGATTCCAATATTGATCCAACGTTTAAACATGTACAGCCTTTGGAAGTGAATATAGCTGATCTGGGTGGAATAATTTTTGGCTGGACTGATGCTTTACTGCAGTTTAAGAAAGGAACTAAGGCAGTGATTTATGTTCCATCTACACTTGGATATGCTGAAAGAGGAAAAGACGATAAAATTAAACCGAACGATAATTTAATTTTTGATATGGAGGTTATTGATATAACTACTGAAGCTGCTGTTATGGCTAAACAAAAAGCAATGCAGGAAGAAATGATGAAGAAAATGCAGGAAAGCAAGCCGCAAAATCCCAATGCGCCTGGCCAATAATAAAATTATTTAAATGAAAGTCGCCCTGAATTAATTCAGGGC
>JANMWP010000360.1:0-2279 GCA_031394065.1 Chitinophagaceae bacterium | reverse complement strand
TCAAATCTACAAAAATTATCAGATTTTTTCGCTTAATTCAAGCCAGCGCATTTCTTTTTCATCAAGCAATTGCACAATGGTGCTGATGCGTTCGGCTGCTTTTTGTAAAGCATCATAATCCATACCGCCGGCATTCATTTTTTCCTCTAATGCTGTTTTTTCTTTTTGAAGCACGGGAATTTCTTTTTCTAATTGTTCAAACTCGAATTTTTCTTTGAAAGAAGGCTTGGAGGTTTGTTGTTTGTAGTTTGTTGTTTGTTGTTCGGCTTTAGGTTCAGGAGTCTGCTTTACAGGCGCTGGATTTTTTTCTTCGGCCAGCTTGTATTCCCGATATAAAGTATAATTGCCCGGAAAATCTTTAATCACGCCATCGCCTTCAAAAGCAAAGAGGTGATCAACCATGCGGTCCATAAAATACCGGTCGTGACTTACAATTAAAATGCAACCGGGAAAATCCAATAAAAATTCTTCCAGTGTTCTTAATGTCTGCAGATCCAGATCGTTGGTAGGCTCATCTAAAATTAAAAAATTAGGGTTGAGAAAAAGTATGCTCAATAAATGCAGCCTGCGTTTTTCGCCGCCGCTTAATTTGCTCAGTGGTGTGTATTGCTGTTCAGCTGCAAAACCAAATTTTTCCATAAACTGCGTGGCTGATATTTTACCCCCATCTGCCAGCGGAAAAAACTCGGCAAAATCTTTTACATAATCAATGGCCCGTTTGTCTTCTTTGTATTGCAATCCTTCCTGGTTAAAGTTGCCAAACACAACGGTATCGCCATGGTTAACCTTGCCACTGTCGGGCATTTCCTGCTGCAGGGCAATTTTTAAAAAAGTTGATTTACCAATACCGTTCTTACCCACAATGCCAATGCGTTCGCCTCTTTTAAATGTGTAATCAAATCCTTTCAGAATTACTTTATCGCCATAACTCTTGTTTATTTTTTTCATCTCCAGCACTTTGCCGCCCAGCCTTGTCATCTTCACCTGCAGGCTTACATCAGTTTCCTCTTTACGCTGACTAACCCTTTCTTCAATATCAGTAAAAGCATCCTGCCTTGATTTTGATTTGGTGGTACGTGCCTTGGGTTGCTTGCGCATCCACTCCAGTTCTTTTCTAAAAATATTTTTATCTTTCTGCAGTTCGCTGGCCTGTACTTCCTGGCGTAAACTTTTCTGTTCTAAAAAATAATCATAATCGCCTTTGTATACATAGATCTTTTCATCGTCCATTTCCAGTATCTCATTACAAACGGCATCTAAAAAATACCGATCGTGTGTTACACAAAGCAGGGTTACTTTTTGTGCTGATAAATAATCTTCGAGCCACTCAATCATCTGCACATCTAGGTGGTTGGTAGGTTCATCAAGTATCAACAAACATTTGCCTTCGTGCAGCTGGGCTTCAATTAATGCCTGTGCTAATGCAACCCGTTTACGCTGACCACCACTCAGGTTTTTAACCGGCTCATTTAAATGGTGCAGGTTTAGTTTACCCAATATCTGTTTCAATTCACTTTCAAAACTCCAGGCATTCATTTCATCAACCTTGGCCATCAGGTCGGTAAGTTTTTCAATATTGTCTTCTTCCTGCTCCAGGCACATTTCATATTCCTTCACTACTTTCACCACCGGGTTGTCCATTTTCAATACATTGTCCCAAATGCTTTTATTTTCTTCAAAAGCAGTATCCTGCTGCAGCATCACCACTTTAATGTCTTTGTGTACCCAAAGTGTACCGCTGTCGGCATTATCAAGCCCGGCAATAATTTTTAATAAGGTAGATTTGCCGCTGCCATTTCGGGCAACCAGTGCAATTTTATCACCCTCTTCCACATAAAAAGAAATGTTTTTAAAAAGGGTTCGTATACCAAACGATTTGGCCAGATTTTCAATTGAAGCGTAATGCATAGTCGGCAAAGGTAAAGGAGTAAATGATTTGCCGGGGTATTGATTTTAGTTTTGAACCGTTATTTTTGTTTAAACATCACAGCTAATGAATTTTTTGAGGTTGATAAAAGCAGAATCATATAAAAGGGGCATGGTGCTTTCTGTTTTGTTCAACATCATCTCCAAGGGAATCCTGTTTCTTTTAACCATCATCATAGCAAGATATTTTGGCAGCGATATAAAAACCGATATCTATTTCTTTGTTTTTGCTACCATGATCCTGTTTTCGGGCTTTATCAACAATATTGATACAGCTGTGCTCATACCCGAATCTATGCGCCTGCGGGCAAAAGGAGGTGCTGATAAGGCTGTAGCATTCTTAAATTATTTCC
>JANMWP010000359.1:0-7092 GCA_031394065.1 Chitinophagaceae bacterium | reverse complement strand
CACAATAATATTAATTTAAAATGACAGTTGTATGTAGCAAAGGATTTTTTTGATTATCTTTTACAAAAAAACTGCTTCAATAAATGAAATACTTTTTTCTGACATTAAGTTTATTGTATTTTTTAATTTCCGTATCTGCCCAACCATTTTTGCAAAATCAATTTCAAGCTTCTGGCAATCAAAATACCTATGCTATAGTTATCGGAATTTCTTTATACTCAGATCCGGGTATACCCAAACTCAATTTTTCAAACAGAGATGCAGAAGTTTTTACAGACTTCTTAATGTCTGCACCAGGTGGATCTGTGCCCAAACAGAATATCAGGTTGTTAACAGATACAATGGCCACCACTGGTGAAGTAGATAAAGCGATACGGTGGCTGATGAATAATTGCAGGAAAGATGACCGTGTTTATTTTTATTTCAGTGGCCACGGCGAAATGGAAAATGTAACCATGAGTAAGAATGGTTACCTGATCTGCTATAATACTCCCGCAGTTGCATTTACAAACATGGGTTTAAGCATCGACTATCTCAATGATATTGTAAATACTTTATCGGTACAAACAAAAGCAAAAGTGATCGTTATTACCGACGCCTGCCACTCGGGCACCATGGCGGGTAACAAATTCAAAGGCAATTTTTTTGTAGGCGAGCAGCTGATGCTGAAAAAAGAAAATGAGATCAGGATGGCATCCAGTAAACCCGATCAGTTATCCAATGAAAAAATTGACTGGGGTGGGGGAAGAGGTGTTTTTTCATATTACCTTATTAATGGGCTGCAGGGTGGGCTTGCAGATACCGATCATGACAAAGTTGTAAGTGTTGGCGAGCTGAAAAATTACCTGGAAAATAAAATGGCCAATGACCCTATATTAAAAAATGATGGAGATATACAAACGCCTGTGATTAATGGTGCTCCAGATTTTAATCTGGCAACAGTAGTTGAATCTGAGGCAGTAAAGATCAAAGAACAGGTTAAAAGCGATTCAATCTCTATGATGATGGTCATGAGTTTAATGTCGCCTTTGAATGAAGATGAAAACACAGAACCGGATGCTTATTTTTTTAACCTGCTTAAAAAACAAAGTCTGGAAGGTTTAACCGACAGTCTTAAGTTGAATTTGCTTGCAGCTGATGAAATAGCTTTTGCATTGATAAACCGTCTAAAAAAAGATTCGTTAACTGAAACCGGTCTTCGAAAAGTAAATGAACTGGAAACCGCATTAAAAACAGATAAAGAACAACTAAACCGCTTTAATTTAGACCTGGCAAGTTCTTTTTTAGACATTGGCCAAACCGTAATTGCAAATTATATACGGGGAGATGAAGCCGAACTGGAACACCGCAGGTATTACAACAGCAATAACAATGGCTACGATGTTTATACAAGAATGTTTTCTGTTGCTTTAAAACTATCGCAGGCAGATAAATATTACAGTACAAAAGCTGCCATTTTTTTACATTATTTTTCAGGACTGGCTTTGCGGTTAAAAATTCCGCTAACCGAAAATGCTGATTCATTAATTGAACTGGCCCTGATAGAACAAAACAAAGCATTGGAACTTGAGGAACATGCCGCCTATATTTATAATGAACTGGGAGTTTTATATAAGTATAAAAATAATTTTTCAGAAGCACAAAAATATTATACCAAGGCAGCGCAATTATCACCCGGTTGGGCCATCCCACAATCCAATTTATGTGGCTTGTACATTATCCTGAATGATTATGAAAAAGCAGTAGCCTATGCTGATGCGGCCGACAGTTTACAAAATGATTTACAATCTATAAGCATCAACCGCGGTTTTGTTAATGAAAAAAAAGGTAACCTTTTGTTTGCCGAAGAATTTTATCACAATGCCATTGAAATTAACAACCGGCATTTTCTTCCTTTTGAAAGATTGGGATATGTAAATATGAATACAGCCAATTACGCCATGGCTGATTCTTTTTTTTACGAAGCCGACTTGCGTAAGAAGGGATATCATTTTAAAGGGAATGATTGGGGAAATGCCCCACTTTATGATGATTTTGGGCAGGTGAAAACGGTTCATTGCAATATTGATAGTTCAATTTTAAACCCAACTGACATTTTTGCATTTTTTACCTGGGGAGTACAGGAATACGAAATTAAAAATTATGCTAATGCTGTAAGGATTTTAAAAAAAGTAATTGCACTTGATAAAACAAATCCATTGGTATTTCATTATATGGGAAAAATATATTACGACCAACAAAAATGGGAAGAGGCAGAGATTATGTTTAATCTGGCAATTCAATATGCTAAAAACCCGGTTGATTTTAATTAGTATGTTGATTCAGTAAAGTAAGCCCATACTTTTAAATACGACCATTCATGTTTTGAAGATTTTTTTTATGCAAAAAATTATTACCAGTTAGAAGATTATTTTTTCGCCGGTACGGTTTATGAAAGATGGAGCCATTGGCAGGAAGCAGAAATTTATTTTAAAAAGATCATTGTACTAAACCCAAATGAATTTGGAGGGTATATAAAATTATGGCAATTGCTTGAAAAGGAAGGAAGATTTGGCGAAACTGAAGATATTATAAAAAGCTATAGCAAAATTCACAAAGAGACATCTGAATGTGAGTTGAATGCATTTTACAGAAGAACCATTGAAAAATTTCCAGAGGATGGAAATTTGATTTACAGGTTAGGAAATTTGTTGTACAACCGGGCCTCCTTAACTTCCGTTGCTCCTTATTTCGATACCATAGTACGCTTTCCATTTTTGAATAGAGAACTGTTTATAGATTTTGATATTTTTAAGAAATTAAATAACGTAGATTCCTTCAAACTATACGACAAATCGGAAACAGACGCAATTGAGGTAATCACTTTGAAAAGAATTGGCTACTGGGCAACGGGAACTTATAGTGTTCCCGGCACAAATGATACTATTCCGGTTGCCGGTCCGATATATATGCCACGAAAAGACGGTATCACTTATTTAAAACGTGCTGCTGAACTGATACCCGAAAAAGAAGCCCTGGCCGATATTAATTTTAAGATTGGCAATATTTATCTGTATGCAGGTTCAAAAAAACAGGCATACCCTTATTTAGAAAAATCATTGTCATTTGAACCAGGTAATGCCAATACAAGACTGATATTAATTGATATTTATGCTGCCTTGTATAAAAACAGCACAGCACTCAAACAGCTTAATTATTTGTACGACAGAAGCCAGATAAATTTTGAAAAAAGATTGTTGCTGGCTCAATTTGATATTAAAGCCGGGCAATTTGATAAAGCAAATGAACTTTTAACCAAGGCTGAGTATATTCATCCCTACGTATTACCGCAAATAGCCAATCTGCGGGGGCTGTCAAATATGTTGGCCGGTAAACCAACAGAAGCCATTGCTTTTTATAAAAAAAATATTGATGTGCAGAAAAAGGACCCCTGGTTTACAAATTACTCTTTGGCCAGGTTGTATGCTATAACGGATAATCAAACAGAAGCATGGAAATATCTGCAACGGGCAATTAATACCGGATTTAATTTTTCCTTTGTATTACAAAACGACTCATTGATGGAAAATTTACGTAAGACACCCAAATGGCAAAGCACCATCAGCAATATTGCCATAAAAAAATATAAATTAAATAAGCCCGTAAATTAAAAGATGAAGCAGCTGTGCATTTTTATTGTGATCATCTTTTGTTGCAAAATAATTTTTGCTCAACAAGCCGATGCCCCCAAAACCTATGCTCTCATTATTGGCGTTGCAAAATATCTTGACCCTGCAATACCACAATTACAGTTTTCCAACCGTGATGCAACAATATTTGCTGATTTTTTAAAATCGAAAGCAGGAGGCTACGTAGCTAAAGAAAACATACGGCTGCTGGTTGATGAAGCTGCCACATCAGGGGCTGTAATTAATGCCATTTACTGGTTAAAAGATGTTGCCGATAAAGGCGATAGGGTATATATTTATTTTTCGGGCCATGGCGATCTGGAAAATATAACCATGTTCAATAACGGTTTTTTAATTTGTTACGATTCTCCTCCCTTTAATTATGTAAACCTTGCCCTCAGCATTGATTATTTAAATGATATAGCCAATACCATTTCCATAAAAAAACAGGCCAATGTAATTATGATAACCGATGCCTGTCATTCGGGAAAGATAGCTGAAAAAAGATTTAAAGGAAATTTTCTGGCAGCAGATCAATTGCGTAAAGTGCGGAAAAAAGAGATTCGTATAACTTCCAGCTCTACCGATCAGTTATCAAACGAAAAAGCAGACTGGGGTGGTGGAAGAGGTGTTTTTTCATACTATCTTATAAATGGATTAAAAGGCCTTGCGGCTAAAAGCAATACCAGTAATGTTACGCTTGATGATATCAAATCTTATCTTGATTCTTCTTTAAAAAACGACCTGGTTTTAAAACAGGATAGCACCATACAAACACCCGTTGTAAACGGTAACGGCAATTTTGTTTTATCGCAGATAGATTCTGTAGATTTAATTACTGCCAAAAAAGAAATTACAGCCGATACACTTATGCAACGGGCAATGATGGTAGCCCTGGGTGCACAGGAAGAAAAAACGCCCGATCAATATTTTTACGATTTGCTGAAACAATATAAAATAGAGTATATAACCGACAGTTTCAATCTGAATGAAGTACCCAAAGAAAAAATACCATTTGTTTTAATCGATTCATTAATAAGCGAGGATAATACCGAATTGGGTAAAAATAAATTGCGTGAGCTTAAACAAACATTATCAATAAATACAGAATCATTAAAAGAGTTTAAAAATACACTGGCAACCCTATTTGATGAGGCAGGCCAACGGGTTATAACCCTATACCTGCGTAGCGATGCGGCCGAACTGGAAAGGCGTAAATATTATAATGTAGGCCAAAACGGGTACAATGTTTATCCCCGCATGTTTGAGGTAGCGTTAAAACTCATCAGCCCCGATAATACTTATTACTACAATAACCTGCGGGTTAAACTGCATTATTTTACCGGTGTAACGGCCCGTTTAAAAATTAACAGTACCGAAAAAGACAAACAAAAACAATTGATAGAAGCAGCACTGACCGAACAAAAAAAAGCACTGGCGCTGGAAGAACATGCAGCCTACATTTACAACGAACTGGGGGTTTTGTATTCTTTAAAAAATAATGATGCCGAAGCCGAAAAGTATTTTAAAATTGCAGCATTAAGGGCTCCCAACTGGGCAATACCACGGTCAAACCTGGCCGATTTATATACTGATAAAGGCCGGTTGGAAAAAGCCATTGTATATGCTGATTCGGCAAAAGAATTACAACCCGATTTTAATGATATTTATATGAGCTATGGCCTTATTTATGAAAAACAGGCAAAACTATTACAGGCAGAGGAAGCTTTTCAAAAAAATATAAAATTAAACAGCGGCCATTTTTTACCATTTGAAAGGTTGGGTTATATGTATATGAATACCGGGCAATTTGCCCAGGCAGATTCATTTTTCTTTGAAGCAGCAAAAAGAAAAAAAGGCTTTTTTTTCGATGAAACAAGAAATCCCCGACACATGAAGCTTGAAAAGCCAGAGCCGGTATATGAATTACAATGCAATATTGATTCAGCTTATACCGGCAGCAATGATATAATGGGGCAGTTTGCGCTTGGTTACCTGGCCTACCGTGATTACGAGCTTGCAAAAGCTGAACGGGCATTTAAAAGAGTGATTGCGCTTGATAAAAAAAATCCATTGGCTTATCATTACCTGGGCAGAGTGTTGGCCGATCAACAGCGTTGGCAGGAAGCTGAATTGGTTTTAAAACTGGCGATTGACAATTATTTACCTGATACGGTTTGGTTTATTTATCATGATTCATTGTTGAATAAGTCTTCAATGTCGAATGAATTTATTTTATCCCCATGTGCCGACAGTTGTTTCTACTATGGTTACTATCATATTGGCGAAGATTATTTGCTGATGGCGCAGGTTTATGAAAACTGGAATCATTTCAGTGAGTCGGAAACTTATTACCGGAAATTTATAGCAGATAACCCATCAGACTTAAATTCATGTATGAGCCTGACCCGGCTTTTCGAAAAAACCGGGAAATTTAATGATGCTGAAAATTTATTGAATGCGTATTACGTAAGAAACGGCAGTGGGGCAACCCAAATCACTGATTTTTATAAAAGAGTAACAGACTCTTTTCCCGATAATGCAGAGTGGAATTTAAAAGCCGGCATTTTTCAATATAATATGGCAAAAAATCATCCGGATTCTTATACACATGATTTAAAAAAACTGGACGAATTTTCAGGAGAAGTTGTTTATCAATTTTCAGATAGGCAGGCATTTAAAATGGCGCCGCAAGCGCCTCCCCGTTTAATTCCATATGGAACAGTGGTTAAAAATTATAAAATAAAGGCAAGCCTGAAGCCGCTTACAGACGGAATTAATTATTTAAAAAATGTAATTACAAACCTGCTTTACGATGAGATGGTTTTGGCAGATGTAAATACAAAAATAGGTGACCTGTATGCCTGGCAAGGATTACCGGACTCTGCCGCTTATTTTTATGATGCAGCCCTTCAACTAGATACAGCCGATGCAGGCACGAGGAACAAATTGGTTGAAATATATGCCCAGAGTTACAGATTTGCAGAAGCCCTGGTACAACTTAATACACTGTTAAAGCATAAAGAATTAAATATGGATAAGCAAATATTGCTTGCAGCATTTTATATGCAGGATGGCCGTTTTGCCGATGCAGAAAAATTATTGAATGATGCAGAGAAAATAATACCGGTTTTTGATGTAGCATTAACAACGGTAAAAGCTAAATTGGCTGTAATGACTAATGATTTTAAAAAAGCAATTGAAACTTATAACAGCCTCTACCTGCTCAACAACAAAAATAGTATTATCCTATATAATTTGACAAGATTATATGCTTTATCAGGTAACAAACAACAAGCCTGGAAATGGCTGGATCTGGCACTGAAGGCTGGCTTTAATTACGGTAATGTTTTACAATACGACCCTGCATTAAAAAATCTGAGAAAAGAGAATACCTGGGGTTTAAAATTTAATAATTTTAAAG
>JANMWP010000556.1:0-2341 GCA_031394065.1 Chitinophagaceae bacterium | reverse complement strand
CCCCGAAGTTTCGGGGGGTGTTTTTTTTGTTTCAATTATTTATTTGGATAACTGCTCACAAAGTTATTTCCCTTTAAATAAAAACGATAAGGTTTTAAAGCCGCATCTCCGGAGTTTTCAACACCAATTCGACGGCTGATACCAAGTAAGCTTTGGGGAAACTTATATCCATCATCGGCAATAAAGATTTCATCTTTTATCAAATTAATTCCTGAGTGTGTTTTGGAAATTCCCAATGCCTTTGCAGCATTACCGGGCCCTTTTGTAAGGTTGTTATCTAATTTTGGTTTACCGGTTCTTTTAAGCATAGTATCAATTCCGCTCAAAGGTTCAACAGCACGTATCAATACAGCATCTGGTACATTTTTTTTATTGGAAACTACATTAAACAGTTGGTGCATACCATAGCATATGTAAACATAAGCAGTTCCGGCAACCGAGTACATATGCTCATTGCGTGCAGTACGTTTACCTCCAAAGGAATGTGAAGCTTTATCTGTAAGTCCTATGTAGGCTTCAGTTTCTACAATGCGGCCAGAAGTAATAAAACCGTTAAAATTGGTGACAATAATTTTTCCAATCAATTGCTTTGCAATTAAAAGCACATCGGTTCTTTGATAAAATTGAATAGGCAATTTCTTCATTATAGTATTAACTTTAAAGCTAAAATACGATATTGCGCTAACTGAAATAATACATGCTTAAAGAAATCATCATATCCATACAGGCCTATTTCCATACACACCGCTTTATTATCAGGCACCGTTTATGGAAATGGATATTGATACCTGGCTTGATTTATACGCTACTTTTTTTGGCAGGTATTTATCTGTTTGCAGTTTCCAGCCATAGTGCTATTGAATTTATGTTACAAAAATCGGGCATAGAAGAATGGATAAAAAACAGCTGGTTGAGTTTTTTACTGATACTTACCAATGTTATTCTTACCCTTATACTGCTGTTATTTTACTTTTCGCTTTTTAAATATTTATTTCTCATCATTGGCTCACCTTTATTTGCTTACCTGAGCGAAAAAACCGAAGCTATTATAGAAGGAAAAGAATTTCCTTTCAGTTTTAAACAACTGATGAAAGATATTGTACGTGGTATCCGGCTTGCGTTGCGGAATATGCTCTGGCAAACTGTTTATACAATTTCTATTTTAACTTTATCCTTTATTCCGGTTATCGGCTGGGTTACACCTTTACTTGCCCTACTGGTTGAATGTTATTACCTGGGTTTTTCCATGTTAGATTATAGTTGTGAACGAAATAAATTATCAACGTCTCAAAGTATTGGTTTTATTGGCCGGCATAAAGGGCTGGCTATAGGAAATGGAATCGTCTTTTATTTGATGCATTTTATACCAATACTGGGATGGTTATTTGCACCCAGCTATGCAGTTATTGCTGCAACCATCAGTCTGTACAAAGTAAAGACTGATGGATTAATAAATGTTACAGGCAAGATCAATTTATAATTATGCAGGCACAACTTTATCTTATTCCAAGTGTTTTGGAAGAATCGGCAACAGAAACCATCCCGCCCTATATTATTGATGCTGTAAAAAAATGCCAGATTATTTTTGCTGAAAATGAAAGAACCGCAAGGCGTTTTTTAAAAACTATCTGCAAAGAAATAGTGATTGATGATTACGAGTGGTACACCATTCATAAAGCAGAAAATGAAGTGTTGCAGGCTTTCAGGCAAAAAATAACAGCTGGAAAAAGTATTGCCATTATCAGCGAAGCCGGTTGCCCGGGTATTGCTGATCCGGGGCAACTGCTGATAGCCGCTGCACAGGAAATGAATGCTGTAATAAAACCATTGGTGGGCCCAAGCTCTATCCTGCTGGCATTAATGGCAAGCGGAATGAACGGACAGCAGTTTGAATTTGTTGGTTATCTCCCTATTGATAATCTGGAAAGAAATAAAGCAATCAGTGCTTTAGAAAATACATCTAAAAATAAAAACAGTACGCAGATATTTATTGAAACCCCTTACCGCAATAATCAACTGCTGGAGAATTTATTGAAAACATGTAAGCCAACTACCAAACTTTGTATTGCCGCAGAACTAACAGGCCCAAACGAATTTATAAAAACAAAAACCATTGCTGATTGGAAGAAAGAAAAAACCGACTTTCATAAAAAGCCGGTTATATTTTTATTGCAAAGCAATTAAGTTTATTGCTGTGGTTTTGGAATAGAAAAGCTATCTACTATATACTGTCCTTTTTCATTGCCAAATTTTATATTATCAGTATCATGATTTTCACCTCGCCACGGAAGGTTCTTTAAATACTGACGATAATGAACAATGACCTCCTGGTTCAGGTATT
>JANMWP010000268.1:0-3954 GCA_031394065.1 Chitinophagaceae bacterium | reverse complement strand
ACGCCGGTAATAATTAATAAGAAGACGGATGAAAGCTGATCAATCTGAAAATCGAAACCGATTTTAAGTGCCGTAATATTTATAAAATCAAAATAATGGGCTACATGCGTATTTCCTCCTTTCACACTAAAAAAAACATAAGTACTTATCAGGAAAGAAAGAAACACAGTTCCGCTGCCGATGATACCAGCCATTGTTTTTGAAACCTGTTTTCTACCCAAGCCGTTAATTAAAAATCCAATTAAAGGGAGAACAGGTATCAGCCAAACCATTTGCAAAATATTATTCATAATATAAGTCAAAAGTGAAAAGTCAAAATTCAAAAAAGAACAGATCGATTTTGCCGGTCTTTTAAATTTTTAATTTTTAATTTTTCAGCCTGTTTAAAAAATTTACATCTACCGAATGTGTATTTCTATAAAGCATTACAATGATAGCCAGTCCCACACTTACTTCTGCAGCAGCAACTACCATTATAAAGAATACAAATATTTGTGCATCACTTACCACATTAGGGTTAGTTTGAACCAATGCAGATGCAGCATGCATTTTTGAAAATGCCACCAGTAACAAATTCACCGAATTCAGCATTAACTCAATGCACATAAAAATAATGATGGAGTTGCGGCGGGTAAGTACCCCCACAATTCCGGTGCAGAACAATGCAACTGCCAAACCGATATACCATTTAATTTCCATATTTACTAATTAAGCTAATTACACGAATTACACTAATTGCTGTTTCGCTAATCCGTGTAATCCGTTCTAATTCGTGTTATAAGTTTTATCCTTCTTTTTTTCCAATAACCACCGCCCCAATCATTGCACTTAAAAACAAAACTGAACTGATCTCAAAAGGCAACACATAATCTTTAAACAAAACCATACCTAGATTTTTTATCAGGCCGCTGTTGCCGCCGCCCATCTGAACCAAATTGGATGCCTGCGATGTTTCTGATATAGCCGAAATTAAAACAAGGAACAAACAACCGCCCGATATCAAACCGGCAAATTGTAACATCCGGTGTTTTTTGGGTTCCGATTCTGCATTTAAATTCATCAACATCACTACAAATAAAAACAACACCATAATAGCCCCTGCATAAACTATAATATTTACGATAGCCAAAAATTGTGCATTCAATAAAATATAATGACCCGAAATAGCAAAGAATACTACAATAAGAAACAGAATACTGTGCACCGGACTTTTACTGGCAACTACCATAATTGCACTAAACAAAGCCAAAGCTGATAAACCCCAAAATAATATTTCTGAAATACTCATGTTCTTTAATTAACCGTTTCTTTTTTTGCCCTGTTGCCCAATGCTTTTTTATAAGCCTCAGGTTCATTAATCGGATGCGGTATCAATAATTCTTCCTTTTTATAAATAAACTGTTTACGTTGGTAATCGGCCGGTGCAAAAGTTTCGCTTAAATAAATAGCATCTTTGGGACAGGCTTCTTCACATAAGCCACAGAAGATACAACGCAGCATATTGATCTCATATTTGGCTGCATATTTTTCTTCTCTGTATAAATTTTCTTCGCCTATTTGCCTTTCTGCAGCTTCCATGGTAATGGCTTCTGCCGGACAGGCAACTGCACACAAGCCACATGCAGTGCAGTTTTCACGCCCTTCTTCATCCCTGTTTAAAATTTGCAGTCCGCGAAAAACCGGGCTGAACGGCCTTGTCTTTTCGGGATAATTGATTGTTGGTTTCTTTTTAAAGATATGACTGAATGTGATGAGCATACCTTTAAAAATAGCGACTAAATAAAGCCGTTCCAGGAAATTCATTTTCCGGCGATCAACCTGTTTTAATCTGTTTGTTAATGCTTGCATACCCAAATCCGCCGCGGCGGAGCTTTATTTATTCTTTATAAAATTAAAAATGCCAGTTGTTTTGTTTTAATAAAATGATGGCGCCTGTTACCAGCATGTTGAATAAAGATATTGGAATCAAAATTCTCCAACCCAGGTTCATTAACTGATCGTACCTGAATCTGGGAATGGTCCATCTTACCCACATGAACAGGAATATAAAACCAACAACTTTTGCCATTAATGCCATTACACCAAACAGGGCCATCCAGTTTTCATTGTAGTTGGCTTCATTTAAAAACGGAATATCATATCCGCCAAAAAACAAGGTAGACATAATTACACTGCTGATGAACATATTAATGTATTCTGAAAAAAGATAGAAGCCCAACTTCATGGATGAATACTCTGTATGATAACCGCCAATCAATTCACTCTCTGCTTCAGCCAAATCAAAAGGAGCCCGGTTACATTCTGCAAATGAGCAAATTAAAAACAGCAAAAATCCTAAAGGCTGATAAACAATATTCCAATAACCGGTTTGCTGTTGCAATACCATTTCTTTCAAGCTCAATGTTCCGGTAACCATCAGCAGGGCAATGATGGTTATGCCCATGGCCAGTTCGTAACTGATGATTTGTGATGCTGCTCTTAAGCCACCCATCAAAGAAAATTTATTATTACTTGCCCAGCTGCCAATCATGATGCCGTAAACACCCATACTTACCACTGCAAATACGTAGAGTATCCCAACATTCACATCAGCAATCTGTAAAGAAATATCTCTGTCGAAAAAATGTACTTTATCTCCCCAGGGAACAACAGCACTCGTCATAATTGCAGTAAGCATAGCAAGTGAAGGGCCCAGTATAAATAAAAATTTGGAAGAAAAATCAGGGATGATCTCTTCTTTAAAAAACAATTTTAAACCATCGGCAAGCGGTTGCAACAAACCAAAAGGGCCTGCACGGTTGGGTCCACGCCTGTCTTGTAAAATTGCCGCAATTTTTCTTTCACCATAAGTTGCATACATGGCAATAACCAGTGAAGCCATTACAACGATGACGATCAAAACCAGTTTCTCAATAATTAATGCCAGCATAATCCTTTATTAAAATAATTTTTATTCTTTTGGTAAACCCCATTGAGTTGATTCTCCATCACCTTTTACAAACTCATCTGACTTTGCGAAATCACTCATGTGCGCCGGCCTTTCAATTTCACTTAAATGAATATTAGGGTTATTTACACCACTCACATTGTGTATGTTCATTAATAATTTAGGGTCACGGCCATTCAATACTTCTTTAAGCGGATCTTTCGGCATTTCCAAAGTTGCATATTTATTTGCCCCAATTACCGAATGGCGGCTGATGGCTGTTAATCCTTCCACTGTCCAATCGCTTGTTTTCTTTTTATCAAAGCGGCAGGTATTGCATATCCAGCCTGGTTTTCCGTCGTAGCTCTGCACTTCGCCCCATTCATCTTTACGGGCTGTAACCCTGAACACTTCATCGCCACGTAACCACAAAGTGGCTTTACCGCAGCATTTTGGATTTTCGCATTTACGATGAGCATCAACCGGCTTGGTAAACCAAACCCTGTTTTTAAAACGGAAAGTTTTATCGGTTAATGCGCCAACCGGGCAAACATCAATCATGTTGCCGCTAAAATCATTTTCAATGGCTTTGGAAATATAGGTTGATATTTCCGCATGATCTCCGCGGTCTAAAATACCATGCACCCGTTTATCAGTTATCTGGTCGGCTACATAAGTGCAACGATAACAAAGAATGCACCTTGTCATGTGTAATTGTATGTAAGGACCAATATCTTCTTTCTCGAAAGTTCTTCTTTTAAATTCGTAACGGGTTCCCGCTTTACCATGATCGTAACCAAGGTCCTGCAAATGACATTCGCCGGCCTGGTCGCAAATGGGGCAATCAAGCGGATGATTGATCAGCAAAAATTCAACCACACCATTTCTTGCATCAATCACTTTTTCGCTGGTCATGTTTTTTACAACCATGCCATCCATAACTGTAGTACGGCAACTGGCCATTAATTTTGGCATCGGCCTTGGATCGGCTGTTGAGCCTGCAGCAACTTCTACCAAACAGGTACGAC
>JANMWP010000252.1:0-5585 GCA_031394065.1 Chitinophagaceae bacterium | reverse complement strand
AGCCTGGGCACCAGGTTCACTGGATGGTACACGAAATGATAATCCGGTATGGGTTACACCTGTATCCAATACAACAATATATGTAAAATATGATGGCAATATAAGTGGTACTGCCGGGTCGCTCAGTCCTTGTGGTATGCGTTATGATGTATCTTATGCGCTCAATGCACTTAATCATAAACGCCTGCTCGACCTCAATGATAATGACCAGAGTGGACTGGCTGTATTTACCTGCGATGGTACCAAACTGGCAGCCGTGTATGGTGAAGATCCATCAACAGCAGTAACCGGTTCACCCAGTTGGGATGTGGGTTCCACCATACAGCCTTTCTGTAAGCAAAAACTCATTTTTGCAAATGATGATTATGCACGTACCATGGTTAACCAGCCGGTTACTATACCGATATTGCGGAATGATTTTGGTTTTCTTGCTGTAGTAGATCCTACTTCGGTAACCACAACAGCTTTACTGCAACCCAAACATGGTACTGTAACTATAAATGCAAATGGTACCGTAATTTATACACCCAATACCGGCTATGTAGGTAAAGATACTTTTGAGTACAATGTGTGCTCTACACCAACACCCATCGTGTGCGATATTGCTACGGTATATGTGGATATAGCCGTTTGCCCTGCACCATTTAACCAGAATGTAATTGCCGGCGCAGTATTTTTAGATAAAAACGATGATGGTTTAAACAATGATGGCGGTACCGGAGTACCGGGTGCAAAAGTGTACCTGTATGTTGATGGAAACTGCAATACCACCATTGATGCCAATGAACTGGTAGATTCAGTAATTGTGGATTCATCGGGTACTTACCAGTTTATAACCTACCCCGAAAAAACGGTTGAAGATAATTTTGATGATGCTGCCGGTAACAGAACCTGCGCCAACGGTACCGATGGCACCGCTGCCTGGTTAAGTAACTGGGTAGATGCAGGGGATGCATCATCGGTTGGATATTGTACAGCCAGCACCACAGCCAATTGCGAAATTTTTAAAGATGGAGCATTTACAAATGGCATCCGCTTAAAAGCCGCCAATGTTTCTGCCACCCGAACGGTGAACCTCAGTGGGGCATCCTATGCATTCCTCAGTTTTTCTTACCGCAGAAAAAGTGCAACCCTAACAGCCGGTGAAGATGTAATTGTACAGGCATCAACAGATGGATCAACTTTTGGAACCGTCTTTACAATCGCCGGTGATGGTACAACCGATGCTGCCTATGTAAATATTTATAACCAGGATATAACACAATATGGTGCAGCTGCAACCTATATCCGTTTCTTAACCAATAACAATGTAGATAATGGAGATACAGTTTACATCGACAATGTAAAAATCCAGTTCATAAAATACCCGATATGTTATATTACAAGGTTAGATGCAACTACCGTACCGCTATATCATCATACTACTACGGTATTGCAACAGAATATTACGGCTACCAGTACGGCTACCTGTCTGGCGCCATTTGATTTTGGGGTTGCTAAAAACAAGATCAGTATCAGCGGTACACTGTTTCATGATGCCAATGGATTAACAGATGGTATTATCAATGGTACTGCAATAGGTAATATCACAGGATCAACGGTGTATGCTTACCTGGTAGATTCAACCGGTAAAGTAGTAAGAAGAACAACTTTAAATACATCAACGGGTGTTTATAGTTTCCCCGATGCAGACGTTTTTACCAATTACACACTTCGCTTAAGCATTATCAGTGTAAACCTGGGCGATCCGCCTCCGGCTGATGCAGGTACATCGTTTGTGGCTGGCAACTGGGTACCTACCGGCGATGCATATGGAACAGGCAATGCCGCCGGTACCGGTAACAAACCGGGTGTACCAAGCTGTATCATTGCTGTTTCTACAGCACTGTTAAACGTAACCAATGTAAATTTTGGAATTGAAAGATTACCGGATTCGGATGATAAAACAATAACCTATACCATCAACACGCCGGGTGTCAAATATGATATTGCAACCGGCCTTACCGGTTCCGATCCGGAAGATGGTGTGCTGGGCGCAGGTAAAACTTATAAGATAACTGAATTACCGGTTGGAGCGGTACTGTATTACAACAATATTGCTGTAACCTTAAATCAGGTAATTACATCTTTTAATCCGGCATTGTTAAAGATAGATCCGGATGATATTACCCATACAACTTCATTCAAATATGCATCACTGGATGCAGCCGGTTTCTACGATCCATCGCCTGCAACGGTAACGGTTAACTGGAACCAGACATTGCCTGTTAAACTCATCAGCTTCAGCGGCCGTTTAAACGGAACCAAAGTTGATCTGAACTGGGTAACCGCTAATGAATTAAATACAAAACATTTTGAAGTGGAGCGTAGCGGAGATGGTCAGCTTTTTACAAAGCTTTCAACTGTAATTGCAAAAGGCAACAGTACTACAGTAACCAGTTACGACCTGGTTGATCCGATACCATTGAAGGGCGTTAATTATTACCGTTTAAAGATTGTGGATATAGATGGTAAGTTTGAATACAGCAGGATTGTTATTATACGCATTGATAACAGTGTTCAGCTGGTAACAAAAGTTGCACCCAATCCATTCACCGGTAAAATAGATGTGTACCTGACACTTACGCACAATACGCAGGTCGATTTCAGGTTTATTGATATCAATGGCCGTATGGTGTTTAATAAATCGGTAAAAGGTTTAAAAGGGTTTAACTGGTTTACCATAAACGACCTGGATAAACTTCCATCGGCACCATACATGCTGCACATTGTAACAGACGATACTAAAATTGTAGAGAAACTGATAAAGCAATAATTCCATCCGTACACTATAAACTAAAGCCCTGTCCCGTATCATACGGGACGGGGCTTTTTTTGCAGGGATTACACGGATTCGATTATTGATTCTGCCTGCGGCAGATTTTGGTTTGCCACAGAGGCGCAGAAGCACAGAAAAGAACATGTATTTCTTCTGTATTATTTCAGTGCTTCTGTGGCAACAAACATTTGCGAAGCAAATAAAAATAATCTGTGTAAATCTGTGTACTGAGCCTGTCGAAGTATCTGTGGCTAACAAAAACTGCGGCGCAGTTTCAAAAATAATTTCAGGCTCACCCTAACTGTGATGATATTTTTCGTTGCGGTTAATGCTGCAGGCCCGGTAAACCTGTTCGGCTAAAATCAATCGTACCAACTGGTGCGGAAAAACAAGTTTAGATAAGCTCCATTGATAATTTGCCCTTTGCTTTACAGGCTCACTAACACCGTAAGCACCGCCAATTAAAAACACCATATTTTTAATACTTTCATTGGCCCTTAACTGAATAAAATGTGCAAGTTCTTCACTGCTTAATTGTTTACCGGTTTCATCCAGCAAAATCAGCCAATCTTCTTTTTGTAAAAGCCCGGTAATCATTTCACCTTCCTTTTTTTTAAGGTCAGTTTCGCTAAGCAATCCTGCGTTTTTGGGCATGGGTAGTATATTCCACTCAACCGGATAATAATTAGAGATGCGTTTGGTAAACATTTCAATACCCTCCTTTACATAAGGTTCATGATTTTTACCAACAGTCCAGAATTGAAATTTCATGCAATAAAAATAACAAACACTTGGATAAAGATGACATAAAAATAAACTGACACGGTTGAACAGTTATTTTTTATCTTTAAAAAAATAACTTTTATGAGTCAACAACTGGTACATATACCTGAGCTGCTAACTGCAACAGAATTAATCGCAATAGATGCCCTGATAGCAAAAGCGGATTTTGTTGATGGAAAATTAACAGCAACCCTCGCAGCAAAAGATGTAAAAAATAACCTGCAGATAGAAGCCAACAATGAAAACCTGGCCGGGATTCAAAAAATAATCAGTGTTGCATTGGCGCAAAGTCCGCTGTTTAATATTGCAGCACTGCCTAAAAATATTCAGCCAGTTTTGATAAGTAAATACAGCCCCGGAAAATATTATGGTTGGCATGTTGATAGCCCTATGATGGGTAACCCGCCCATACGTACCGACCTGGCCATGACTATTTTTTTAAGCGGCCCCGCAACTTATGAAGGTGGTGAATTAATGATACAATCAGACACCGGTACCACAAATTTTAAACCGGCCAAAGGTGATGCTGTGCTGTATCCATGCCAGTACCTGCATTGTGTAAATGAAATTAAAAGCGGCGAAAGGGTAGCAGCAGTTACCTGGGTGCAAAGCAATGTTAAAGATCCGGGGCAGCGGCAAATATTATTTCATCTCAACCAAGTGCATAGTGCTTTATTTCAACAGGCACCCAATGCACCGGCAACAAATCTTTTATTACAAACGCATAGTAATTTGTTCAGGATGTGGGCCGATCTGTAATTTGTAAGCATGTAAAACTACTCAGCTGATAACCTGATATGCTCAATTTTATCGTACAGTTCAAATGACCTTTTTAAATAACCGGGCATAGCTTCATCTGGCTGTTCTTCCTTAAAAATCTGTTCAGGAAATTTTGCATGAAAGCCAGCTCTTTTTTGCATCAGCAGCTTCTCTGCATCGGTAATGGGCATGCGGGTAACAGATGCAATGGTATCTGTAATGTGCATTGCTCCTTCATGATAATTAATTGCATAAGCAGCCTTGTCATTTTTCAGAATTTCCAGGAAAGCCGTTAAATAACTTTCAATCACCATACCCATATATTCATCAAGGGGTATGGTTGATATCTTATCTTTATCAAATCCAAAAATATCAGCTTCAAGTAAATTGGGTATGGCCTGCATACCTCTTTTCTTTTGCTGTGAGCGGATTACTTCATCCGGCTTTCGGTACAATAAAAAAAACGGAACTGTAGTATATATTGCACGCAGTTCTTTATAAAAATGAATATGCCAGCTATCTGTCTTAATAAAAAGCTGTTGATGGTTTTCATTGCGCTTTGCTCCATAAAATCCAAGGGCAGCTTTTAGTTGTGGCAATATTTCCGGCATGCAATGATGCATCTTTCCATACCGTAATAAGTCATCAAAAAAAGGCACTTCAGATAAAATGATATTGGAAGGCTTCATGCCCAGCATTTGAGAAATTAAGGTAGAGCCGCAACGGGATATGTGAAAAATGAAAGCAGTTGGTTCAATAACATCAACCTCTTTTGCCCAGTCAACCAGTACATCTGTACTGCTCATACTTCTTCTTAAATGCCCGTTTTCAGGTAAACTACGGCAGGCCGAAATGGTCTCATCAAAAAAGGGTTCGGTAAAATTTTTATCTCCAACATAAAGCCAGCGGCAAAGCAGATTTTCATCTTCGGGGTATAATTTTATTGGAATCCATCCAGCTATAGGGGAGGGCTTATTCATGCAGCATTTTTGAATTAATTATTTTGATTGCAGATAAACGGTCAGCATTTCATGAATATTGTCATCTACAAATTCCTTCCACCCATTTTCACCGGCAATTACCTGGCGCCTGATCTCAGTGGCCGATATGGCTGCAACGGTTTCCGGAACATCAATCTCATTAATGGCATATCCAACACCTCTTCCATAATTCACCGATTCAATATCGGGTATGATGATCACTTTCACCAGCGGGTTATCAACAT
>JANMWP010000251.1:0-5092 GCA_031394065.1 Chitinophagaceae bacterium | reverse complement strand
GCCTAATTTTGCGAGCAATGCCAGTGCTACCGCTCCGGTCTCGGATGGCTTGTGTACATAACGATCGTCTGCATTGCTTCCGGTCATGCTCATCATACTTTCAAAATGAAAATGTTTGCTGAGCTCTGGCTTTTCGCCCGTTACCTTTCTGTTCTGTGAATATTGTTTGCTGAATTCTACCGGGCTCAACCAGGTACCCAAAAAATCGGCGCCAAGACTCACGATCACCTTTGCATTATCAAAATGATAAGATGGAATGGCTTTCTTACCATAACAGGCTTCGTTGGCCAGCAACATGCCGCTATGGCTTACCGCATCGTATTGTACGTGGCGGCTGCCTGGATATTTTGCTAAAAATTCTGCTATTATCGCTAAGGTAGATGGAGAATTTACGGTAGCAGTAAGTATTGCAACTGCTTTGCCTGTAATGGCTGCTCCAACCATTTTATCAAATGCATCAAAACCGGTAACTTCTTTAAAGCCTTTGCCATCTTTTTGCATTGGATAGCGAAGCCGTGTATTATCATACAAATCCAGAACAGAAGCCTGGGCCTGAGCATTGGTACCACCATTTGTGATGGTTGATAATTCGTTTCCTTCAATCTTAATGGGTCTTCCGTCTCTTTGTTTAACTATAACCGAAATAGCATCGCCGCCATTAACATAGGTTGATGCATAATAATTAGCAACACCTGGTACAACACTTTGTGGCTTATTCAAAAAAGGAACAGCCTTACGTATGGGCATTTCACAACTTGCTGCAACAGCGGCTGCGGCTGTACTAAAGCCAAGGTATTTAAGAAAATCCCTGCGTGGGGTTTTGGCATCTAAAATACCTTTATCATCAAGGTCAGCTAAAGGAAGCAATTCTTCTTTAAACTCATTTTTGGATGATTCCTGAAAACTTTGCGTTTGATTCAGTTCTCCAAAACTTTGCCAGTATTTTTTCTTACTCATATTGTTTACCCCAACCCCAAATGGGCTTTTATGTAAAATAAATTGTGATATAACTTGAAAGCTTCTATTCCCCTTTCAGGGGGTTAGGGGGCTTTTAATAGTGACATTTCTGACATTCCGTTCCACCAATCTTTTCAACCGTTACACTGTCCATTTTATGATCTTTCAGGTCTTTGTGGAATTTCTCGTAAATGCTGTAATATTTGTTACCGGTACCATCTTCTTTGTTGTAAAAATCAACCTTTGATTCTCTGTGACAATTGATACACCATCCCATACTCAGCTCTGCAAACTGGTATACTTCCGGCATTTGCTGTATATTGCCATGGCAGGTCTGGCACTGCTGTTTTCCAACTTTAATGTGCTGGCTATGGTTAAAATAAACGTGGTCGGGCAGGTTATGAACTTTTATCCATTCAATTGGTTTTGCACCATCGGGTATTCCATCAATATTTTTATCCTGATTGTAAGTTTTTGTAGTTGCATTCCAACCGGCGTATTCATATAATTTCTGAATTTCTGCAGTTCCATCAACAGCTGTACCATCTTCTCTTACCAATTTATCGGGCCCCTCATATTTATTAATGGCTTTATGGCAGTTCATACAGGTATTAACTGATGGAATGCTTGCCTGCTTACTGTCCTGTGCCCCACCATGACAATACAAACAACTGATCTGATTGGTACCTGCATGAACCTGGTGAGAGTAATAAATGGGTTGTTCGGGTTGGTAATTCTTCATTCTACCCAAACCAACTGCTCCATTAATGGTATAATATCCGCCAACAGCAAATAACAATAAAATACCCACCATTAAGTAGGTTTTGTTTTTATATGCCGGAACCGGCTCTGGGCGTAATACGCCTTCTTTTTCATCAGATAATTTACGCAGGTTACTGTTAACCTGTAATAATATGAAAGCGATAAGTGCTAAAACAAGGGTTAAAATGCCAAAAAGGAGGGAGTCGTCAGAGCCTTGCGGTTGGCCGGTTACACCGGTAGTTGGAGTTGGCGGCACCCAATCATCAACATATTTTAAAATGCCATCTATATCCTCTTTTTTAAGTTGAGGAAAATTCGTCATTATAGTTGGCTTCCATTTTGCCTTAAGCGCTGTAGCATATGGATCAGTTTGTGCCCCGGGATTTGCCATCCATTTGTAAATCCAGCCATCACCGGGCTGCCTTTCTTTCCAGCCCTTTAATGCCGGACCTGTAAAATCCTTATCAGGCTTATGGCAACTGGCACAATTAGCTTTAAAAAGCGCCTCGCCGTTCTGAGCAAAAACATTATTGGTAATTGACAGTAAAACAACTAAAAAAATACTTGTAAATATTCTGTTAAAGATTTTTCTATAGCGACTCATACAGTTATATCGGGGCTAATGTGGAAAAATATCCTGATTCGGGTGCAAAAATAAGACAGGATGCTGACAATATATCAACATTTGGAATTTTTTTTTTCTCTTATTCAGCATGACTTTCAGGCATTTGTTCATATATCTGTCCGCTATTTGTCATGTATTTGTAATCAGTTTTTGTCAATTGATTTTTTTTAGCTGAAGCCCATTAAATCACAATTTTTTAACCCACATTTGCCGAATGTTTGATAAGCTTAAACATAGATGGAAGGTAAACGAGGTTAATCTTTTACTCATTATTGCAACTTTTGCATTGGGTGGAAGCCTTTGTGGGTATGCCGGACGTAAGATTTTAATGATAGCCGGTTTAGAGAAAGGAGTTCTGTGGATACTATTATATGTATTGTTGATAACCCTGCTTTGGCCCGCATGTGTTTTATTGATTAGTATTCCACTTGGCCAGTTTGCTTTTTTTAAACGGTACATTATAAAAGTCTGGGGCAAGATGAGTGGTAAAAGTCAAAAGGATTTTACCTGTATTGCTATTTTTGCAAGTGGCGCAGGTTCTAATGCCAGGCAGATAATAAATCATTTTGCTGCGTCGTCAAACACAAAAATTGCGTTGGTGGTTTGTAACAAGCCCGGTGCCGGGGTTTTGGATATAGCAGATAAATCCGGTATTCCAACTTTATTAATAGAAAAAGAACGGTTTTTTTACGGCGATAACTATTTGCCTGAATTTGAAAAACAGAAAATAGATTTTATAGTGCTGGCCGGTTTTTTATGGAAGATACCTGTGGGATTAATACAGGCTTATCCCAGGAAAATCATCAATATTCATCCCGCTTTATTGCCCAAATATGGGGGGAAAGGCATGTATGGCAGCAACGTTCACGAAGCGGTAATTGCTGCCAGAGAAACCGAAAGTGGCATCAGCATTCATTATGTAGATGAGATTTATGATCATGGCGAAATTATCTTTCAGGCAAAATGCGAAGTAGCTGACAATGATACCGCAGCATCCCTTGCCAAAAAAATTCATGTTTTAGAACACACAAATTATCCAGCAGTAATTTCTGAAATAATAGAAAAGCAAAATCGCCGTTAAAACCTGCGGGCAATAAACATTGTTTTAAATTGTTCCTGTACTTTTACCTCTATTAATTTTTTAGCCTGTTGCAATTATTTTTTAAAATATTTTTACTACTGCTGTTTTTTATTGCCGGATCAAATAAAATATTTGCCCAGCTTACAGTTACCGGAACTGTATTTGATTCTTCCAAAAGAAATTATGTAGAAAATGTAAACGTAGAAAGCACCGGTGGAAAATTTACCCGGACCGACTCTATGGGGCATTATAAAATATCTGTTACCGAAAAAGATTCTCTTGCTTTTATTTATCAAAATAAACCAACACAAAAATTTGCTGTAAAAGACATACCCAATCTTACACAGTTTGATATTTCGTTAGGCATTCAGGTTAAAGGCGGTTACCGCACGTTAAAGGAAGTGGTGATATTTGCCAGATCTTACCGGGAAGACTCCATGGAAAACCGGCAGACATATGCTGATGTTTATAACTACCGCAAACCAACCATACGTACCAGTATTTCGCCAGGTGGTGCTGTGGGGGCCGATGTGAATGAAATCATCAATATGTTCAGGTTTCGAAGAAACAAACACTTAAAAGCATTTCAGGCCAGGCTTGAGCAACAGGAACAGGATCAGTTTGTAAGTTACCGATTCAACAAAAATTTTGTGCGGCGCATTACACAATTAAAAGGCGCCGAGCTGGATACATTTATGGTACGCTATTTACCTACGTACGAATTTGCCAGTACAACTGATGAAGTTACCTTCAATAAATATATTTTAAATTCGTCCTACGCATTTAAGATTGAACAATTAAAGAAAGAAAACCCAGAAGCAAAAAAAGAAAATTAATTTATGGAAGACAATCAACTGACTCTTGGCATTGGCACCCGGTTACAACACACCCAGTTTGGGCCCGGCGTAATTGTTGGCGTTAAGTATGCCACCTACATTATTTCTTTTATTCATCATGGTATAAAGGAAATTGATAAAACAGATTCGCATTTAGATGAGATCATTGCCGAAAATGTTACAACAGAAGTAGAAACTGTTTCTGAAGTTGAAAGATCTTTATTGAAAATATTAAGGCAATGGAGCGATGTTACAGAGATTGTACCCATTGGCGATAAATGGATTGGCGGCACCATGAGTTTACAAACTGCAGATAAAACATTGAAGCCGAAAGATATTCCCATTGATGATTTTTTTCACAAAATTGTTATGCTGCGTGACCGCCTGCGTGTGCTGGAGCAAAACATAAACAGCCATAAAAAACTAAGCGACGAAGAAAAAGTAAACATACAGCAATACATTACCCGTTGCTATGGTTCGCTAACAACGTTCAATGTGCTGTTTAAAAATAAAGAGCAGTGGTTTGTGGGGGATAAAGGCTCGAAAGATTGATTTTGATAACCCGGAAATAAAATTAGCTAAGAGGACAAAATTTCCTATAGATTCCGTTGAATGCACAGATTTTTTATATCTTACCACCCGACATGCCAAAACTTTTTAAAAGCCTTTATTTCCAGGTGCTTGTTGCCATATTCATTGGAATATTATTAGGCCATTTTTATCCATCATTTGCGGTACAGTTAAAACCGTTGGGCGATGGTTTTATAAAGCTTATTAAAATGATGATTGCCCCCATCATTTTTTGTACCATTGTTACCGGTATTGCCGGTA
>JANMWP010000200.1:0-10483 GCA_031394065.1 Chitinophagaceae bacterium | reverse complement strand
GGCAGAAGAGTTTTATCCGCAGCGTGCTGCGGTAATGGCCGAGTTCTCCAAAGTAGTTTGTATAAGTGTTGGATATTTTAAGAGAGAAGATAAAACTATTCATCTGCGTGTAAAATCTTTTTATGGCGATGATGAAAAAATATTGCTGCAGGAATTTATTACAGCCCTGCAAAAGATGGAAGCCAATAACAACAAGTGGAGTTTTACCGGCCACAATATCAAAGAATTTGATATTCCTTTTATATGCCGCCGTTTATTAATTAACGGCTTAGTCATTCCTCTCTTTCTCGATTTTCAGAACATGAAACCCTGGGAAACCAATATGATTGATACGTTTCAGTATTGGCGCTTTGGCGATTACAAACATTATACATCTTTAAAACTTTTAGCTGCAGCTTTAAATGTACCCTCGCCCAAAGATGATATTGACGGTAGTATGGTGGGTGATGTGTATTGGGTTGAAAAGAACCTGGAACGTATTGTTACCTATTGCCAGAAGGATGTGGTAACAACTGCTAACATTGTTTTACGCTTTAAAAATTTAGAGTTGCTTAAAGAGGAGGATGTTGAGATTGTGAAGTAAAACTTAATCACACCAATTATTTTTTTAAGGCTCTTCGTGAAACTTTGTGTTTTTCTTAGTGCTCTTTGTGGTAGAAATTTTTACCACAAAGAACACAACGAGTATCACGAAGGAACACAAAGAAGTATCACTTACTGTAGCAACAGTTTTTGTGTAGCAACTTCACCTGCATTAATGATCTTAATAAAATACAAACCTCTTGCAAATGCTGCTGTATTGATGTTGAGTTTAGAAAAATTTGTTTGCTCTGTATAAATTAAATTACCTGACGTATTAAATAACTGAATGGTAGAACCGGCGTTGTTTATTCTATCCATGGTAACCGTAACAAAATCCCTTGCCGGATTTGGTGCAACCGTTATTGAATATCCTTTATCAAAATTAACCGGCCTTACAACCGATACCTGAAACTTTCCATCTTTATCTACCTGCTTAATGCGGTAGTAACTGCTGCCGTTCAATGGTAAATTATCAAAAGCGGTATATTCTAAATGATTGCTGCTGTTGCCTGCTGCTGCAATGCTGGCAAGGCTTTTCCAGGTTCTGCCATCAGCCGATCTTTCAATAATAAAATGACTGCTGTTGAATTCCTGTTCGGTGGTCCAGTGTAGTTTTACTGTTTTATCATGCTTTTGTGCAGTGAATGAACTGAAGGTAACCGGTAAAACTACATTATCAAACCGGGTGTACCATACCGGCGAGGTAATCATCCGGCTGCTGCCATTTGTTATATCAATATAATAATAACCAGTTGCCAGGTTGGCTAAATTATTATCAACATAAATTAAAGAACTGCCAATAGCTGAATCAATCTTTACTGCATTGATGTTGCTGCCAGGTACACCAAACATAACCCGTATGATGGCACCGGCAGTGCTGTTGGACGCATCAGAAATATTTACTGCAATAACAGGCGACCCCGTACCAGTTAATATGCTACCCATTATTTTTGTGTTAAGGGTAAAATCAACTTTAGTATCACAATCCTGTGTAGCATACACATGCATGTTGCGAAACCCATTTATAATTTCGGTTTTTGATAATACAGGCGCAACAACTGCCGATCGTGAATATGTTGTTCTTCCGAATGTGGTGTTATGGTTATCGTGATCAATGGTTGGCCCAAGGTGATAACCTTTCGACAATAATTTTTGATAATAACCAAGATAGAACAATGAACTGCCGGGGTTACTGTAAGTAGTATTTGTGGAAAATGCAGGCCCGCTCTCCACAGTTGTTGCTGTAATGGCAGCATCTGCAACCGAATTGTATGCAATGTTTGCAATGTTTCCAAAGTCTGTTGAGTTAGGGTGTGCCAGCGATGCAAAAGTATTGCTGCTACTATTGTCGTTAACAGTTTTAAATAAACCATTTGCCCCGGTATAATCTGATTTAGCAACAAAAACATCATAGTTGTTGGTAGCACCCCAGCCGCCACTGCCCAATTCCCATCCCCATAAATTAGTCATACCATCCCCATAAACCAACACATGCCCGCCATTACTTATTACGCCCCACTCCATACCATACAAAGCCACAAAACCCGGAAATGTATTTGTAAAATTAGTGGCTTGTGTAACGCCTGCGTGATAATTGCTGAGTAATGTTCCGGCAGTGTAATGATTATGTTCTGATATACCCAAAAAATTCATACACAACGAAGACATGGCATAAGTGTAATTATCATAAGGGGTAAACCCCGGGTTATCCTGGTTACCATCCGAATAACGGGAATGTGAATGCAGGTTACCGAAATAATAATTATTTACCGGATCGTTTGTTGTAGTTGCATTACCCAACAAAGGGTTAAGGGTAAGATATTTGCTGCCCCCGCTGCAGTTTTTATTAAATGCAAATACATAAAAATAATAAGTGGTATTGGCAACCAGGTTTTGAGTAACAAAACTTTTATCGGCATTATTTGAAATTACAAAACCGCCACCCAGGTTATCACCAACATTATAATTTGTATTATCTAATGGCGTTGCCGATAAGGATGGATTTAAACTTCTTATCACCAGGTAAGCATCGGCACCTGAACTAGCACTGAATGAACCGGCAATTGCATTGCCGGATATGGTAAAAAATAAATTTGTTGGTTGAGATGTTGGTGTTGTACAGGGCGATAGATCGGCCGTTGACCTGGAACCACTAAGCGGAGCCGCAGTAAGATATACCGGGCCATTGCTGCAGTTTTGTGCGTTATAACTGAAGATATAAAAATAATAAAGTGTATTGGCTGATAAACCCGTTGCTGTAAAATTTATAAGATTGTTTTGCTGCACTACAGTTGCATTACCAATAACATCGCCTGCATTATAAAAAACAGTATTAACCGGGTTGGTGGTTAAACTTGAAGATGTACTTTTTAAAACAAGGTAACCATCTGCTGCTGCGGCCGTAAATGAACCGGCAATGGAATTAACTGTGGTTGTACCAAAAATTAAATTGGTTGGTTGTGCCGGTGGGGTTGTGCATGGAGGAAAACCTGCTGCGGTTGCTGCATTGCCCGTAAGCGGATTAACCGTTAAATATTTTATACTGCCAATACAAACATTGTTAACCGAAAAAATATAAAAATAAAAAGTGGTTGATGGTGATAAACCTGTTGCGGTAAAGTTTAAAAAATTGCCATTGCTGATAACATAGCCATCTCCAATATTATCGCCTAAATTATAAGTGGCGCCATCAACAGGTAAGGAAGAAAGGCTGCTGTTATTACTGATTACAACCAGGTAGCCATTTGGTGCAGGGCTTGCAGCAGTAAAGCTTCCGGCAATGCTGCTGCTGGTTATTGTACCAAAAATTAAATTGCCTGGCTGTGCAGTTGGTGTTACACAGGGTGTGTTTGCTACAGCAGTAACAGCAATATTATCGATACTTAATTTTGGGCGTGAGCCTGTAGTGCCACCGCAACAATTATGATAATAAAAACGCAGCCTTGCTGTTGCAACATTATTGAAAGCTGCAGGCAATGTAACACTGGTAATGCTGCCCGAAGCTGCAACATTGTTTGTAAAATTGTTTACAAACGCGGCAGTAAGATCAGTAAAAGTGGTGCCGTCAATACTGCAATAAACTTTTAATGAACCGTTTCTGTTGCTTGACACAGCACCATTAAAAACCGTTGCCCAGTCAAAACTTAAAGCACCGGCATCAACACCGGTAAAATCTAAAAACAGATCAAATGCTGCAGATGATGTATTATCGGTTGTACCGGCAGATAGCAAAACAATTGACGTAGTTGGTGTAACCTGGTCTGTTCCCCTGTGCAACCCTCCGTTGCTTGATGGAGGTATTTGAAATGTGGCGGTTGAAGTGGTAATTCTTGTTGCTGATGGAATTACGCCGGTTGCATTTATGGCAACAGATTTAAACCGGTTTGCTCCTGTACCCGATGCAAAGTCATTGGTCCAGTTTGCAATATCACTAAAATTTTCAGTATAGGTAAGTGATGGCTGCGAAGCCATAGGTACGGGCGTTTGTGCATTTAGTCCAGCAATAAAAAAAAGGCAGGTAATAAATTGTATAAATTTTATCATCAGATATTATTCAATCTTATTTATAGTAATAACCTTCAGTCTTAAAGTTTAGTAAACTTTAAGAACTGAAAAAAAGGATTTAAGGTGTAGGGGTGACTAAACCGGTTTCAAAAGCTATCTTTAGTACATGAACCGAGTGAAAATGAGCAACAACTGTTTAAACATTGTCAATTCAGGTAAAAAAAATTCTCATGCTATGCTAATAAACACTTTGCAAAGTTAAAGCTTACATTGTTAATAAATGATAAACTGTTTTTTTTATTAAGTTACCTGATAAATAAATTTAACTTATTCATTTCCGTTAAGTAAATGAATTGCATACTGCAATAAAAAAAATATCAGGATTTGTTTCCGAAGACTGATGAAAAAATGCTTGCCAGACGAAGGCCGGCCATTACAAGTTGCTTTTTAATAATATCTGCATTACTGTCAATGTAACTCTTATCAAGAAAATTATTTTCAAAACTATATACGGTATCGAGTAATGAACGTGATTGGTACATCCATTTCAATTCGTTTATTTTTTTTATTTCGACAATCTCACCTATATCCAAAGTATTATAGGTTTGCATACAACTATCGAGGGTGATATTTTTGTATTCGATGATTTGCGTGTCCCAAACACTGTGTAGGTTTCCGCCAACATACGGTGATGTTACCTGGATGGTATTTCCGCCTTTATCTATAGCATAACCTGTATGCAGCGGCTGATGCAGGTCTCCAATTAAATGAAATATCAGCAGGATGTCTCTTTTGATTTCTTTCCGCTTCAGCGTTTTATATTGTTTAAGGTCAGTAATGGCAGAATGTAAAACGGTAAGAATATTCCTTTCAGTACTGGGTGTATAAACCAATCCTTTGTCAATATCCAGGTAATGCCAGGTACGCATGTAATTATAATAACTGTTACCTCGTTCATCATCCATCCAGTTGGCTGCTTCTTCTATACTCAGATTGCCTAAATATTTTTTTACAATCTGCTGTGTTGAATCATCCAGAAAGCGAAAAGCAATCTGGGCCACCAGTTCATGTCCTCTTTTTCCCCAAGCATAAGATTTAGCAGAAAAACAAGTGAAAATCACAACCAATAACAATACCGGAATTCCTCTTTTCATTTAATTTATTTTGGGCAAAGCTAATTATTATTTGTTTGTGTAAAGAGGAGGCATGTATTTAATTAATTATTATGTTTCAGGTGCAGTTATCTGTTAGCGATTTAATAACAAGATTTTCGGGGAAATGCCGATAAATATTCTAAATTGCATTCTTTTTTAACAAAACGATATATGTATAAGTACAAATTTACGCTTGCTACATTGCTGCTGATGATTGGTTTTACACAAGCCACATTCTCACAGATAAAAGCAAAACCAGACACTACGATTACTCCATTGATTGATTCAACATTGCTGAATGATGCAAGTGAAAATACACTTGATAATATTCCGGTGGTTTCGCTTGATGAAAATGATGGTCAGGATGGGAGTGCACAAAATGTTTCATCCCAGCTGAACAACGGAAGAAATCCATTTATCAATGCAGCTTCTTTTAATTTTAACGCCGTACGTTTCCGTATCAGGGGTTACGATTCTGATCTTTTTGGTACCAATATGAACGGTGTTCCGATGGAGAACCTGGATAATGGCTTTACACCTTATGGTTTATGGGGTGGGCTGAACGATGTATTGCGTAACAAGCAATATACACCAGGGCTTCAATCCAACAAATTTGCTTTTGGCGGCCTCGGCGGATTTACGAACATAGATACCAGGGCGTCTAAACAACGTAAGCAAACACAGGTTGGTTACGCTTTATCAAACCGTAATTATACAAACCGGGTAAGCTTTTCGCATTCAACCGGATTCAATAAAAAGGGATGGGCATTCAGCGTAGCAGGCTCCCGCCGCTGGGCCGAGGAAGGATTTACGGATGGTACTTTTTACGATGGCTGGTCGGGTTATATAGGTATCGACAAAAAAATAAACGAACGCCACCTGCTTTCATTTGTAGCTTTTGCAACGCCTACCACCAGCGGCCGTCAGGGCTCTTCGGTAAAAGAGATGCTGGATATTGCCGGTACCAATTATTACAATCCTTACTGGGGTTACCAGAATGGTAAAAAAAGAAATGCCAGTGTTGCCAAATCTTTTCAGCCGGTAGGCATACTTACGCATGAGTGGAAGATAACTCCCAAAACCACTTTGCTTACTGCAGGTTCTTACCTGAATGGAAACCGCAGCACTACCGGTCTTGACTGGTATAATGCTGCAGACCCAAGGCCTGATTATTATCGTTATCTGCCAAGCTATCAGAAAGATCCGATTCTTGCACAAGCTGTTCTGAACGCTCTTAAAAACGATGTTAATAAGCGCCAGATAAACTGGGATGCATTGTACAATGCCAATTACGGTAATTCAGAAACAATAGTAAATGCCGGTGGTATTGCAGGAAACAATGTTACGGGCCGCAGGTCTATTTACATTGTGGAAGAAAGGGTTATTCATACAGAGAAATACAATATCAACACTACCTTAAATACTTCAATCAATGCACACATTGATTTAACAGCAGGTTTAACATACGAAAGCCAAAAAAATAATTACTATAAAAAAGTAGACGATCTTTTGGGGGGTGCTTTTTATGTAGATATTAACCAGTTTGGCCAAAGAGATTTTCCTACAGAACCTGATGCAGGCCAGAATGATGTAAACCACCCAAACCGTATTGTAGGCGTGGGTGATAAATTTGGTTACAATTATAACATTGATATAAAGAAAGCCACTGCATGGATACAAACCAATGTGAAATTTAAAAAACTGGACTTCTTTATCGGTGCCGAGCATGTATACACCCGCTTTCAAAGACAGGGTAATGTAAAAAGCGGATTATTCCCAAATAACTCTTACGGAAAATCTGATTCTCATGAATTTTATAATTATTCAGTTAAGGGAGGTTTAACCTATAAGCTTACACAGGGTAATTATTTCTTTGCCAATGCAGCTTACGAAACAAGGGCTCCTTATTTTGAAAATGCTTACCTGGCTCCAAGAACAAGGGATTTTGTACAGGACAAATTGAGGTCTGAACAGATATCTACTGCTGAAGCAGGGTATGTTTTAATAGCACCAACAGTTAAATTCCGTTTAACGGGATATTACACCGTATTCAAACATCAAACTAATGTACTTACATTTTTCAATGATGATGCCCGCAGTTTTGTGAATTATGCATTGAGCAATATTGGTAAAGAACAATATGGCCTGGAAACAGGTGTTGAAGTGATCCTTTATAAAGGATTAACTTTAAACGCTGCTGCTGCTATTGGAAGATATCGTTATAATACCGATCAACTGGCAACTACAACCTCCGATAACAGCTCAGCAGTTTTATCGAAAGATGTGCCCGTTTATTCAAAAAATTATTATTTACCAACACCGCAGGAAGCATATACAGTTGGTTTGAATTATCGCTCACGTAAATACTGGTATGTAAATGTTAACTATAATTATTTTGACCAGATGTGGCTTGATTTTAATCCCGTTCGCCGCACAGCTGCGGCTGTAAACGGTGTTAACCCCACTTCGGCTAAATGGAATGAAATACTTGACCAGACAAGGCTTAAATCACAACACACGCTTGATGTTTTTGCCGGATATTCCTGGTTGATGAACAACCGGCTTAAAGGTTTGCATAAAAGAACTTTCCTGCTGTTTAACCTGGGTGTAAATAATATTCTTGATAATAAAGAGATTGTTTCCGGTGGTTATGAGCAGCTTCGTTTTGATTTTGCAGAAAAGAATGTTGACAAATTTCCATCCAAGAAATTTTATGCTTACGGCATCAATTTCTTTGCAAGCATCGGTTTAAGATTTTAATTATAGAAAAACAACGTATAAATTTTTAAAATAAATATTATGAATAAGATTGTAAAATTATTAATGGCAGTTATCATCATTGCTGCATCAGGAACACTGAGTTCATGTAAAAAAACTTTTGATAACCCGCCCGGCCCTGCCGATCCTGCTATTGTTGCAAATACATCAATCAAATCATTGAAAGCATTGCACACTGTTGCAGGCGCTTACAATGTTATAACAACCGATATTATTATTTCGGGTGTTGTTGTTGCTGATGATAAGAGTGGCAATTTATACAAGCAATTATATATTGAAGATTCAACAGGTGGTTTACAGGTACTTTTAGATGCAAACAGTCTGTACGGTACATATCCTGTGGGACGCAAAGTATTTATTAAATGTAACGGTCTTTGTATAACTGATTATAACGGAACTATGGAACTGGGTGTTAAAGCAACTGTTGCCGGTATTCCTTCAAATCAAGGTATTCCTGCTAACCTGGTTAATCAATATGTAGTTGGCGGTTCTTTAAATAACCCTGTTGTTCCTCATGTAGTAACACTGGCGCAGCTTACAACCGGTATGCAGGACAGGTACCTCGGTTCTTTAATTCAGTTAGATGGTTTTGCGTTTACAAATCTGAACACTACTTATTCTGATACATCTGCTTATAAAAGCACGGTAAACCTCGATATAAAAAACTGTTCCAATCAAACCATCATTGTTCGTACAAGTGCTTATGCAAATTTTGCAGGAAAAAGGGTAGCGCAGGGCCGTGGAAGCATCTACGCCATTTACACAACTTTTGGAAGTACCAAACAGTTAATCATCAGAGATGAAAGCGATGTTAAATTTACTGACCCTTATGCCTGTGCATTACCTCCCGGTACATTATTGTTCGAAGATTTTGAAAGCCATGCGGTAACAACGGCATTTCCTTATGTACCTGTTGCCATACCAGGATGGACAAACCTGGCGCAGGCAGCCAGCGAATTATGGACAGCCAGAACTTTCAGCAGTAATAAGTATGCTTACATGAGTGGTTTTGGAACCGGACAAAGCACCGTAACAAACTGGCTTGTAACCAAAGGAGTTGCCCTAACCGGAACTACTAAAACCTTAACTTTTAAAACCATACAAGGATTTATTTTAACAACAACGCCGGGCGGCACACCCGTACAGGCAGATTTAAAAGTTTTAATCTCTACCAATTATACCGGTACCGGAAACCCATGGGCAGCGGGTGTTGTATGGACTGATCTTACATCGCAGGCAATACTTTCGCCGGGAAGTACAACATCAAGTTTCCCATCTGGCTTTACCAGTTCAGGCAACATCAATCTTAATGCATACACCGGAACAGTTTATGTTGCTTTCAGGTATGATGGTGCAGACCCTGCAGGAACAGCCAGTGATAAAACTTCAGCATGGGAAGTGGATGATATAAAAATAACAGGTTTATAATCTCTTTAAATAAAATAAGCATCAATGTCATATTTGTAAAATGAATATGACATTGATTTGCTTGTTGCAAATTTGTTTATCGGGGATTAATACCCCATAAATTTTGTTTATGAAAAAAATAATTACACTTTTATTTATACTGGCATCTTTACAATCCTTTTCCCAATCAACCACCATAACGATAAGTCAGGTGTACGGTGCAGGAGGAAATGCAGGAGCTTTGTTTAATGCCGATTATGTAGAGTTACATAATGTGTCGGGTGTTGCGCAAAGTTTATCAGGCTTTTCAATTCAGTATGGCTCTGCAACCGGCTCTACATTTTCAGGTGTATCAGCTTTGCCAGCAGTAAATATTTCTGCAGGAGGTTATTATCTTATACAGATGAGTGCAACGGGTGCAACAGGTGCTGCATTACCCACTCCTGATAATGTTGCCAGTCCTGCAATTGCTATGGCAGCAGGTGCCGGAAAAGTAGCATTGGTTAATGGAACAACAGCAATAACCGCCTGTAATGCAGCCAATATTATAGACTTTGTTGGTTATGGCACCACAGCCAATTGTTTTGAAGGTACCGGACCTACAGGAACAATCAGTACAATCCTAGCTGCTTTCAGAAATAACAGTGGGTGTACAGATACAAACGATAATACTGCCGATTTTACTACGGCAACACCTGCACCACGTAACAGTGCTACTGCTGTGTTTACGTGTGGCGCAGCTTCACCAACATTAACAGCAACAGCATTAACCGGTTTTGGTAGTGTTTGTATAAACACAACTTCAGCAGCAAATTCATTTACAATAACCGGTACCGCACTTAACGCAACAAACGTTACTGTAGGTGCATTATCAGGTTTTACGTATTCTACAACTTTGGGTGGTACTTATACTACTGCATTAAGTTTAGTACAACCAGGTGGTGCATATTCACAACAAATTTTTGTAAGGTTTACACCAACATTAGTTCAGTCTTACAATGGTAATATACCTGTAGGTGGTGGCGGTGCAACTGCAATAAATGTAGCTGCAGTTGGTG